>JADLDG010000053.1 GCA_020846775.1 Nitrospirota bacterium | reverse complement strand
TGGAAGGCGAAGCCCCATGCTGCTCCAGATGTTCCAGGACCTGCCGGGCCCTGGGCTGATTCCACAACCGCTCCTTCAGCGCTTCATAAGATTGATTCTCTTGCTTCCCATCCTTTGACATAGCCCCGATCCCTGTTAGAAAACTGCTAACACACAAAGTCAGCGATAGCAGTTTACATTGTTGCTGGGAGCCCAAAGGCGATAAAAACATGCCAGAATGGGTGTGGTTCTGGCATGTTTTAGTAAAAAAAGTCCCTATATTTGTTCTGTCAATGTCTGACATAAACCTACAACTTACCAGATGTCAAGTCAATATTTGACGCGATAAAGTTGACATTGTACAATATGATAATGTACAAATAGAGACATGTCATTTACTGCCTCTTATGTGGCAAATAATGACAGAGTCGCATCTTGACAACAAGGAGGGCGAAGACATGGATAATATAACAACATTCCGCCTGCCAGATGTACTGAGAAAACGATATGAGAGGAAGGGGAGGAGTTGGGACGCCCTTGCAAAAGCAATTTTTGAGGCAAATAACAGGGAGCGTGGGGTAGACAGGCGAAAACTAAAGCGACTGTGTGACGGCGAAGATGTCTATTTATCAGTTTCAGAGCTGCTGGCCTTAGACCAGTACCTGCGGAGGTTTAATGAAGGATTGGCCGAAAATACAATATTCTATCGAGGGGAAAACATATTGGATTCATTGGCAGAAAGCGAGGCACTGACTATCTTTATTGCAGCCAGATACCATCAAGAACTTAAGACTGAAACTGTTTCACGCTGGGATATGCGAGCAGTCACACGGTTTACCAGAACGAAGCTTGCGGGTATGCATATCGATATCCAGGATGTGCTTCTCTGGGATCGTATCGAGCAGATCAAGGATGATGACTGGATCAAAATGCTCAAAGACGACAGAGCAAAGGTCACTATCGGCAGTCCCCTCGCCTGTCCGGCCTCTGAGTACCTTATGGCCAGAATGGTCAATCTGACACCTTATCAAAAGGAGCCGTTAGATATAGATAAACCGCTTCCTTTCTATTTTATTTTCCCGGACGAATCGGACTGCCCAAGCACATTTTTTATTCAGAAGAGTGAGGCGATTACGTTATTACAGAAGAAGGTGAGAGAAATCGAATCGAAAGTTTGTAATACGCAGGAAATAAAGGAATCGCTTACAAAGAAGATATTGGAAATAGAATCGTTGAAGGGAGATGACCGGGCAATAATAGTATCTCAAGATGTTTTCATCAGTACCCGCGTGGGGGCAAGTTATGCCCTCCTGGTTGCACAACGCCAGCCTCCTGTAGGACAGGTTGTCATGAGCCTCTGTGGAACATATGGATCAACAACGCTCGGACTTGCTAATGTTGTCACCAAGGGAGAAATTAATGCTGTTTTGCCAAAATTCGATTCAAACAAAAAACAACCGCTACTGGTAGCCGTAATAGAAGTAATCACAGCGCCACGATCTGCTGGTTCATATGGGCCACAGGAGGAAAACCGCAGGCTTGTTAGTGCAAGAGTTGTGCGGGCCCCAAGGTTTTTTAACTTTTCTGATGGGAGATGGGTTGAGAAATAAATCGATTTTGGCTTGCTTTTGGCTGCTATTTAAAACAAGAATTTGCTGGAAGCCAGAGTTTTATACTTGAGGATTTGCTGCTCGGTAACCGGCAGGATCGCAGTAAATTACGTTAAAATCTATTGGGGAATTTGTCTGGAAAGTAGCTCTGTAGGTAGTTCTGGGGACAGTCTGGGGACACACTTTTGAAATCTCAACTTATTGATATTATTAGGAAATAATGGAGCGGGCGACGGGATTTGAACCCGCGACAACCAGCTTGGGAAGCTGGGACTCTACCACTGAGCTACACCCGCACAGATCCAAACATGCTTAAAATAACATAGGCCAATACACCGTGTCAATTCACAGATGGTTCACCCTCAGCCCGCTCATCCACGATGATAAGCTGGTCCGGAGTTACGCCGTTTAATCTTATGGCCTTGCCTGATGGAAACAGCACTTCGAGATCAAGAAGTCCGCTGTAATCTCCAAGTCCGAACTCCACAGGGAGTGAGTGCTGGGAGCCGCTGCCTTTCCCACCCTGGACCTCACGCATTTGCATCTTGAAGGTGGCGCGGGAATCTGTTTTTTGTTTCGTGGTCTCCTCCCCGGGAGACAACAAACCAGGTTCAGGGTGACGCTTAGTGGTTGTTTGGGTTGGGTTGACTTCGCCCGGCCTGATAATGACTCTCGCCCCTATGCCTGAATAGTTTGACTCACGCCCCACTACTTTTACATGCAGCCAGTGGTGTTCATTCCCATCATTTCTAAATAATTTCAGCCCTGCACCGCCTCCAATCGCAAGGTCCATGTCACCATCATTATCAAAGTCTGCAAAAGCATCGCCCCATCCATCGTCTACCCTGACTCCTGCAAGCCACGTTACATCTTTAAACGTCCCGTCACCGTTACCCTTGTATAAAAAACTGTTTCTATCTTTATATGTGGATGTAAAGAAGATATCCAGAAACCCGTCATTATCGTAGTCAATAAAGGAAGGATCAGCGGATGTTTCTTCAAATCTTATTCCTGAGTCGCCAAACCGGTTTATAAAGTTATAACGGGGCGGCCCCTGATTTTCGAGAAGCATACTCTTGTCAGAATAACCTATATACCTTGGGTGGGCAAGATTGGAGACAAACAGGTCCAAGTCGCCATCATTGTCATAATCACCCCACTCTGACCCTATAGTATGTCCGTAAGCCCCTTCAGTTTCATCTCCTTCAACACCTTTTTCCTCAGCCTTATTAGAAAATGTCCCGTCTCCGTTATTGTTCCATAATAAGTTCGGATCAAGTCTGTAGTTTGAAACATATATGTCCGAGTCACCATCGTTGTCATAGTCACCCCAGCTGACACCCCTCCCGCACATATTCTCCCGTAATGTTATACCCGATATCATACTTACATCATCAAAAGTACCATTGCCATTGTTGTGAAACAGACGGTCGGGAGTGCCTCTTGCCCTGTCAATAGTTTCATGAAGAGGTCTCTCATAATTCGCCAGGTAGAGATCTATAAAACCATCTTTATCATAATCAACCCATGCCGCAGCCTCAGTAGGGTAGTTGTCCACATCTGTAAAAGCTGTCAAGGTAATGTCTGTGAACGTCTCATCCCCGTTGTTTTTCCATAGCCGGTCAATATTATTACTGCCTTTTGCAAATGTGTAGAAATCAATAAAACTATTGTTATCAATATCTCCCCATATACCCCCATTGGCTCCATCAATTTTTTTAATTCCAGCGCTCGCGGTTGTATCGGTAAATGTTCCATTACCATTGTTTTTCAGAAGCAGCGCCCCGTTAAGCATGAGGTCCTCATATCCGTCATTATTGAAGTCTCCCCAGGCTATTCTTGAAGCCTCAATTCCCTGAAGTCCTGCATCTGCAGTCACATCTGTAAATGACGTTATCCCCTCTTTGATCGCATAAAACTTGTTAGTGCTTGCAGCGTCAGATCCTGTCAGAGTTAGCAGTCTTTCCTCTGCCTCTTTATTTTCGCCTGATTTGAGCGCCTGCACATAAGCATTTACAGCACCCAGTGCATCACCTCGTTCTTCCAGGATATTACCCAATCTGAAGTAGAGTTCTTTGTCGTACTCAAGATATTGAGTCCCCTTTATGTATGCCTCTTCGGCCATCTCCTTTTGGCCGAGCTTATAGTATGCCAACCCCAGCGTTGAATAGTATATACCAGTTGTCTTTTTAAGGTCCTTCAACCACTCGATTTCAGGGTAGTGATCAGGTTTATCAGCAAGGTCCGGATTTACCATAAGGTCTAATGCCTTTCTTATGTGTAATACCGCACTCTCCAGTGAGATACCTTCTTCTGTATACCAGTAACCAACTGAGAAATTTGCCCTCCTGTTCTCTGGTTCTTTCTTTAACCATTCCTCACCAAATTTGAATAATAAATCTCTATTTTTAAGGTCCTTTTGTAAGATGCCAAGCCTGAGGTGATTTACCATAAAGGACTCTTTGGCTGACGGGAATAAAGATAGAAAATGTTCGATTCTTATAAGACGTTTGTCCACATCCTTCTCGCTTAGCAACTCCTCAGAGAGAAAGCCGGACAACGTCTCTGAGGTCTTTTCATCAGGAGATAGTTTCATGATCTCTTCTGCTATTTCTGCAGCCTTATCATATTCATGCAGAAAATTAAGCACGTTAAATACCGCCATCAACCTTTTAGCGTTTCTTTCACCTGTATTTTTGTATGCCTCAATCTCCCTGCTGATTTTATCTTTTATCACGTCTGAATAACCGGACTCTTCAAGTTCAACCGCCATCAGCCCGGAGTATGCCTCGAATGCATCCCTGTCCAGTCGTAATGCCTCCTCATAGGCTAACCTGGCCTCTCTGTATTCTTCTGTAATAAGATAGACATCTCCCAGAGCGGTCCATGCCTTAACATTTTCGGGGTTGTACTTGAGAGCTTTGTTAATTAACTCTTCTGCACGATCGTACCGGCGTTGGTGCGCCAGTCTCTCCCAATTATTCAAGGCAACATTGGAGCGATACGAGTTTATTATTGACATGCAGCCTGAAAGAGCAAAGCCTGTGGTGATGATAAGTATAACTAAGGAGAATTTCTTGACCATTCTCTTGAGTGATAAAAGGTGAGCCGCCAGCGCTCATACAGCTTTGCAGCCTCCTGGTCGCTTAGCTTAGGGTGAAAGACCCTGGTACTTGCAGAAGATGTTATTTTCTCGATCGAAGATATGCCTTGCCAGATATTCTTGCTGAGCCCTGCGAGGAAGGCAGTTCCAATGGCAGTATTATAATCTTCCTTAACCTTGTGCACCGGCATCTTAAGGATGTCAGCCTGGAACTGCATCAGATGAGATATCTCTGAGACAGTGCCACTGCATACTACCTTTTTCAACTGCAAGCGTCCGTCTGTCTGAATAACATTAAGATTGTCCTTTACCATGAATGCTATTGCCTCAACTGCTGCACGCACTATATCCTCTCTCCTCGAATTCTTTTTAAGTCCATACAAGCATACAGTGCTGTAACTCTCCCGGTGAGGGGTTCCGAGGCCGTCTAATGATGGCAGCATAAATAGCCGGTTTACAGATCCCTTGCAGAGCTTTTCAATGTCTTCTTTTGGACCGATGAGACCAAGATTGTCTTTCAGCCATGATAAGAATGAACCAGCTGAATTAATTACGCCTTCCAGTAGATACGATGTATTTTCTTGATTTGACCATGCAATGGTTGTCAGGAGACCTGGTAAAAGGAATATTTTTTTTCCTGTATTTGCAAGTATAAGTCCATCGTCAGCGTAGTTAATACTTACCTCCCCCTCCTGAAATAGTCCTTGTCCAACAAGGGAGGCCTGTTTTTCTGTAATAGATGCATGTATCGGGATTGCCTGACGCTCAATAACTGCATCACCTAAATAAGATGAAGTGGGCACAACGGCAGGGAATATTTCATGGGGCAGATTGAACAAATCAAGTAATTCTCTGTCCCAGGTCCTGGTAAATATATTGCACAGAAGTGTTTGAGCCGCACTTGCATGATCTATAATATAGACGGACCTGTTTGACAAATGCCACAGTAGATAGGTATTTACTGTTCCAAGTAACAAACGCCCTTTCTCTGCGAGTTTCTGCACAGCCTTGATATTATCCAGAACCCACTTAATCTTGGATGCAGAATAGAAAGGTGAAAGGTCAAGTCCGGTACGTTCACGAACTATATGCCTACGTTCAAACCTCTGTCTGCATATGTCTGTTCCCCGCGGGTCGCTGTAACTTATTGCATTGCAAGCTGGTTTTCCGGTTTCTTTATCCCACAGCAGTATCGTGGATTGCTGTCCCGATATTCCAAGTGCAGCTATCTGTTGTTTTTTAGATCCGATTTTCCGGAAAAGAGTCTTGATCGAATTTAACTGGCCTTTTAAGATGTCATCTGCGTTGTACTCAATCCAACCTGAGCGGAGTATATGTGGCTTCAAAGGGTATTCTGACCTGGCAATTATTTTTGCGTGGCTGTCAACGAGTAAGGCGCTGGATCTTTGAGAACCCTGATCAAGGACAAGTATGTATTGACCCATAAGATTCGGTCCCTTTGATTTTCCGCTTATATTAGCAATCTGAAGATTTAAAGTCAATGGTCAACCTCTTGTAATTAAATGAAATGTCTGGTTTCTGCAGTAAAATATCAATTTTTTCTATCTTTAGGACTAAAAACTGTTAACGAATTCTGTTTAAAGGACGATAATATGTAGCATTAAATTAGTTTATAACTTAAATTTCAAAGGATGATGAAGAAATTGTTTGATTATCGGCAGTTTAAAATGTTTGTAATTGTGGGGACTTCCCTGTCTGCATTATTTATTGTCCTTTTGATTGCATCCAGGCTGATCTTACTTGACAGTTTTGTCGAAATCGAGCATAACAACATGGAGAAGAATGTAGAACGGACGCTTAATGCTCTCAACGGTGAACTTGCACACTTAAGTACTGTAAATGGTGATTATGCCGGATGGGATGAGAGTTATAAGTTTATTAACGATGGCAACAAGGCATTTCTCAAAGACAACCTTCCTGATGCAGTCTTCCCCCAATTGCATCTTAATATCCTGGTTTATATAAGAAACAGTGGAGAAGTTGTTTATAAAAGGGGGTTTGATCTCATCAGAGAAATTCCGGTTCCTGTCTCTGAGAGCTTCCTAAAGCACCTTACTCCGGAAAGCCCTCTCGTGAGACATCCTCGCATTGAGAGTACGATAAAAGGTATTATGCGGCTTCCTGAAGGCATCCTGCTTGTCTCCTCAAGACCGGTTCTAACGAATGAATTCAAAGGGCCGATTCGCGGAGCGCTTATTATAGGTCGTTATCTTGATTCTAAAGAGATCGAACAGATAGCCCAACAGACAAAATTGTCCATTAATGTTATTAGAGTAGACGATAAGATAATACCTGATGATATTAAGATCGCAATTCAAAAGATTGATGATGCGGCCCCTGTCCTGGTATCTCCATTAAGCAGGGACTTAGTGGCTGGCTACGCCACTGTAAAAGACATTTATGGCAACAATGCATTCGTTACAAAGGTTGAATCCCAAAGGAAAATATACAGACAGGGTGTTGATACAATTACATATTTTATCCTCTGGTTTGTTCTTGCAGTACTTGTATTTGCCTTGATAAATAACCGGCTTTTTAAAAAACTGGTCCTTTCTCGACGGATGGGGAAAGAATCAGAGGCGAAATACAGGGCTGTCATAGAGCAGGCAAATGAAGGTATTATTATTGTTAATTGTGCAGACAAGATGATACTTGAAGGCAACACGGCATTTAAAAGCCTTCTTGGCTACAATAGTGATGAAATATTGAAAATGTCATTATATGACATAGTTTCAGAGGACATTGAAACTTCATCTCTTGAGATAGAACGTATAGATAAAGAGAAGAGGGATCTCAGGCTGAGACATAAAGATGGTTCCGTAGTGTATGCTGAATTATCCGCAAGTAATCTCTCACAGTGCGATAGTAATACTATGTGTGTTGTGGTTCATGATATAACAGATAGAAAACTGTTTGAAGAGCAGCTGATGGATCAGGCAACCCACGATTCCCTGACTGGCTTAGCCAACAAAAATCTCCTTAATGACAGGCTTGGTCAGGCCACGGCCTATCAGAAAAGGAAAAAGATGTTGTATGCCGTTATGCTGCTTGACATTGACAGGTTTAAGGTAATAAATGACACCCTGGGACACAGCTCAGGAGATATCCTCCTGAAACAGATTGCTGAACGACTTGCTAATAGCGTTAGAAATTATGATACGGTTGCAAGGCTGGGCGGGGACGAGTTTGTTATTCTGGTAAACGATGTGACTGACACAAATGATATTATTACAGTGGCAAAGAACATCCTGGACTTGTTTACTGCCTCTGTGAAGATCAATGAGAATGAGCTGTTTGTTGCTGCAAGTATCGGGATCTCTATGTTTCCTTCAGATGGTGAGACGGCTGACCATCTATTGATGAAGGCTGATACTGCCATGTATCATTGTAAGGCGCAGGGAGGAAATAACTACCAGTTCTTTGCCGAAGAAATGAACGTGAGGGTTAAGAACAGACTGAGTATGGAAACTAATCTCAGAAAGGCGTTGGAACAGCAGGAATTTGTTCTCTATTACCAGCCCAAAATTGACTTGTCTACAGGAGAGATCTGTGGAATGGAGGCATTGATTAGATGGCAGAAAGACGGGTACATGATATCACCGGCAGAATTTATCTATATTGCAGAGGAGACCGGTATTATCCTTCCGATAGGTGAATGGGTACTTCGTACTTCCTGCAGAGATATGAAAAAGCTGATAGACGATGGGTTTTCTAATCTTGTTATGTCTTCAAATCTTTCATCACGGCAGTTTGCAAATGAAAACCTTATTGAATTGATTGGCTCTGCACTGGACGAGAACTGCCTCGACCCTGTGTATGTTGAATTGGAACTGACAGAGAGCATCCTGATGAAGAATGAGGAAAAACTTGTCAGGAAGCTTTTTGCGATAAAAGACAGAGGAATCAGGCTTTCAATAGATGATTTTGGTACTGGTTATTCCTCTCTCAGTTACCTGAAAAAGTTTCCTATTGATGTGTTAAAAATAGACCGCTCCTTTGTAATGGACATTACAACTAATCCTGATGGTGCATCCATTGTTGAGACAATATTAGCGATGACCCATACACTAAAGTTGAGGTCAGTAGCAGAAGGCGTAGAGAAGTTAGAGGAGCTCCTATTCCTTGCTGGACATGGGTGCGAGGAGATGCAGGGCTATTATTTCAGCAGACCGGTGCCATTTGATTCATTTAGAGAGATGCTCAGATCCGGGAAAAAACTCGAGGTCAGTACTATAGTTTCATAGCCCTGAAGTAAATTAATCCGCCTATAACGCTAAACACAAGATTTGCAAGCCAGGACGAAAGAATTGGGTTTATGCTGCCTGCGTATCCCATATTTAAAGACAGAGAGTAGGTGGTCCAATAGAGTACACCGGTAAGAATACACATCCCTATGCCTCTGGCAAGTCCGCCAAACTTCTTCTTTATACTGAAACCAAAGGTCATTCCGAAGACTGATAGAATAAACCCTGAAAATGGGAACGATGTCTTGGCATATAAATCAACTGTAAGTCTTTTAACCTCATAGCCTTCTCTTTTGATTGTGTCTATATATTTTTTAAGGGTTGTATAGCTTGTTTCAGATGCCTGGACAGTTACATGACTGAAATCATCTTGTCTTATAGGGAATTCCAATGGAAGGGTATCAAACTCGATGAGTGTTATATTTCTGTTATCAGGATCAAACAGCCTCCTTACACCTGATTTAAGAAACCACTGATTATCTATGGAGACCGCGCCATTAGCTGAGATGCTTTCCCTTATATTAAAGTCAGGTGTCAGATAATATATATTTATCCGCCCCATGATCTTCTTGTCCGGGTCTATAAAGCTTGCATTGTATATTGTATAGTCGTCAGCCTTTATCCACAGGCTGTCTTCTTTAAAAAACATTTCCCTTGGTTTTCCCTCGATCGTCATACGTATATCCTCTGCCATCTTATTGCTTACAGGTATGACAGAGTTATTTAATAAGAATGCACCGGCAGAAGAAATCAGTGTTATCGCCAAGACAGGCAGTGTAATATTGTGTATACTCAGTCCGCCTGAACGCAGGGCAGTGAGCTCATTGTATTTTGTAAAGAGACCAAGATTCAAAAATGATGCAAAGAGGAGTGAAAGAGGTATTGTGAAATAAATTGCCTGCGGGAGTCGGAAAAGAAAGTAACCCGCAATTGTCATGAAGCCTGCATGGGCCTTTGTGAAATCGCCAATATTTTCAAAGATATCAATGAGGAGGTACAGTACTGTGAATGCCGCTGCAATGAGAATTAACAACTTTAGTAATTCGGAAGAGATATATCGTGTGATTATCTTCATTTGCCTCTGGAAAAAATATTTAACAAATGGATCCCTTTTTCTGCAGATACTAAAACTATAGTAATTATCGCCAGCATAAGCGAAATAAAAACAGTAGCCCAGGCTGCAAACACAGGATGTATATAACCCTCGACGGCCAGTATCTCAAAGCCGGTGTCAAGTATGTAGTAGCTGAAAACAATGACAATGCTTAGTATGAAGCCGGCAAATCTGCTTGAAAATCTGGTCACAATACCTATTGGTGAGCCGAGAAGTCCCAGTACCAGGGCTGCCGCAGGCAGCGAAAACTTCTTATAGTACTCCATCAACAGCCGCCTGTATTCCCTTGTCTGCCCCTGTTCTTTTTTATCGTTTATTTTCTTTTTCAATTCAGACAGGCTTAGACCCCATGTCTCTTTTACAAGCCGGACACTCTCAATGGACTGGACTGACTCCAGTCTCAAGAGATATGTTGAAAACGTGACCATCTGATACTTAGTTTTGTCACCAGTCTCAAAGTATATATGACCATCCTGAAGTTTCAAAAACAGGTTTGATGTAGACGGATCATTGAGGATATTACCCTGCCTGGCAGTAATAATTTTTGAATCCTTTGCCGACCGGTCAGAAATGAGAATACTGTTTAATGTATTCCCTGATGTGATTTTCTTCACATATACCAGCAGATTAAACAGATTATTAAATACACCCTCATGCAATCCCAGATTCTTTTGTTCGTTCAGTGTCTCGTAGGCTTGCACGCGAATATACTTATGTCCCATTGGCTGAAGAACAGACGATGAAACCAACGCGAGAAGAAACGCCGTTATTGAAAAGATTAATACGGGGAAAAGCATGCGGTATACACTTAATCCCCCTGACCTCATTGCAGTTACTTCATTATCTGTCGAGAGCCTGCTAAATGTCAGTATTGATGAGATCAATACTGAGAGCGGTATTGCAAGCACTAAAAAAAGGGGTATAATGAAGAAGGAAAATTTTACGAGGAGAAGAAAACTTATACCCGTTTCAGACGATATCTTCGAGAATTTAATTACCTGCTGCATAAGGAATGCTGATAACAAGATCGCAATGCTGAGGATGAAGGAAAGAGAAAGTTCGCGGAGGATATATCTGTCAATGATCTTTACCATAATGAATTCATACTATACAATAAATCGTCTTATTACTAAACCTGAATTATGCAAAAGATAAAAGAATATACTAAATTCAAGTTATACCTGGACGATAGGGTAAGGCATTATCCCTTTATCCATGATATGGTTGTTTTCTACAAGGGACTTCTTGATATCTGGAGTGCATATTCTCCGGATGACCTGTCTGCCTTGTTTGAGACTTCTGCAGCTTTATCGCCAAAAGGAGAGTCAGAAAGAATACATCTTCTCGACACAACAAGAATAAGTGAGCTTAAACTTACCAGCAGCATAAACATTGCTAAGGACGTATTTAAGCTGTTTGAGACATGCATGGGAGGGGGTAAAGAAATAGGGTGTTCCGGTTCATCATCGGATGCCGTGCAGGAGTTTATAAGCCAGGGACTCTTAAAAGAAGATAAATTCAAAAATGCACTGCTCAAATGGATACTCAAACCATCTTTTGAAAATACATTGAAAAAACTGAATCTTGAAATAAGCTCCGGGAAGGGGATATGTCCGTTATGTTCGTCTCCACCGGCTATGGCCATTGTCTTTACCCCTGAGGACGAGACATATGAACAGCGCCTGCTTTCCTGCTGTTTTTGCGCGTACAGGTGGCATTACCCCATGACCGGTTGTCCTTCCTGCGGGAATTCGAGTCCGGAGCGTTTTGGCCTCATCGTTGGAGATTCTGTCAGGGATCAGTGCGTGCGGGCCGTGAGTTGTGAAGAATGCAAAACATATCTCAAGACTGTTTTTACCGGATGCCGAAGTGACAAAAAAAGACCGGATGATCTCGATATGGAGATTGAGGATGTAGCCACCCTGAATCTGGATATAATGGCCGACCAACGCGGCTTTACTGCGTTATGTCAGAGGTGAATACTCATTCTGCCGTGGGCTCACAGGTGCATGAAAATAATCCCCCTTAATCCCCCTTTTTCAAAGGGGTAAATTAATTACCCCACTTTAGAAAAGGGGGGCAGGGGGGATTTGAAAGGCTATTTCGGATGAAAAATATTTATTATTATGCAGCCATTATTTCTCTCAGTATATTTAACATAATCTCATTTCCGACTAATTCTATGTCTGCTGAGATTGCCTGTCCACCATTACTAAAAATGGTATCATCCAATCCACGAACTCTTTCAGATGGGGTTTCCACAGAGAGGCCTGTTATCATTACCTGGGACAAGGAAACCTTAGAGACTCTTTCAGACGGACTGAGAGATCTAAAACCAGCACTGGAATCTGTAAATATATCAGGCGGCAGGTATGGCATGGGGACGCTCCTGACTACTGAGTGGGGTATAGGAGGGACTGCTTCATGGATGGGAAACGTGGAGATAATAGTGCCGGAAGCGACTTTGGAGCCGGGTACCCAGTACAGAGTATGGACTTACTTATATATAACTATAAGAAATGGAGCTCCTATGTCATGCGTCAGGCTTGGTGGTGAAGTAGTATTTAAGACTGCAGGCATCGCACCGGATGATGGAAGTCCGGTCCGCAACATAGACCTTTCAAAGATTTATCACGGGGATGAATATGGACATGGAGACGCAAGCGGTACGGTCAAAGAACTCAACCAGGCCCTTAACCTGGTGACATTAGATGATATTAAAATGGGGAAAATATCAGTAGTTGTCTACATGGGCATACCTATATTTAAAGATGGTCAGATAATACCATTTGATAAGATAAAGGTTGGGGACAGGGTAACCATAAGGTTTACAGGCGGTCGTGCGGTGACTTTAGAGGTAAATAAGTAGTTACTCTTTATTACAAATTCCTTGCAATAAAAGATTCCGTTGTGTTAAGATTTCAACGTTATGTCCGGTCTGGTCAAAGAAAAAAATCTCCTCGCGAGGTCAGCATATCATTATGAGATTCAGGAGGTTAAAGAGCCAAACCTTTTCAGAGAATTCTTCCCTTACAGTGAGGTGCCTAAGATCCCGTTTAATCACCGCATTGTTCCTCAATTTACACCGCAGGAGTTCTGGATAAGTGATACGACTTTTCGTGACGGACAGCAGTCGAGACCTCCATACAGCGTAAAGCAGATAGTAGACATATACGACATGTTTCACAAACTTAGCGGACCTAACGGGGTGTTAAGACAATGTGAGTTTTTCCTTTACAACAAAAAAGACAGGGAGGCGGTCGAGAAGTGTCAGGAACGGGGCTACAGGTATCCAGAGATAACAGGATGGATCAGGGCCGTTAAGGAGGATTTTCAGATAGTCAAAGAGGCAGGTCTGAAGGAGACCGGAATACTGACTTCATGTTCTGATTATCATATTTTCCTTAAGCTTGGGATGACCAGAAGAGAGGCCGCTAATAAGTATCTGGATATAGTCAGTAAGGCGCTGGAATCCGGAATCATACCCAGATGCCATCTTGAAGACATTACGCGTGCCGACTTTTATAATTTTGTTATCCCGTTCGTTCAAAAGCTGATGACGTTGTCTGAGCAGAGCGGAATCCCTGTTAAGATAAGGGCATGTGATACGATGGGCTATGGCGTTCCTTATATAGGTGCGTCTACCCCGCGCGGTATCCCGGAATTGATCTATGGCCTTGTCCACTATGGAGGGGTCCCTTCACAACAACTTGAATGGCATGGCCACAATGATTTCCACAAGGCGCTTATTAATGCTACGACAGCATGGTTATACGGATGTTGCTCGGCTAATGGTGTTATGCTTGGATTTGGCGAGAGGACAGGGAATACCCCTGTAGAGTCTCTTATTATGGAGTATATCGCCCTGCGTGGTGACACTAATGGTGTAGATACGACAGTGATAACTGACCTGGCTGATTATTTCAGGAAAGAGCTTGGAGTACTGGTCCCTGCAAACTATCCGTTTGTAGGTGCAGATTTTAATAATACGAGCGCCGGCATCCATGCAGATGGGGCTTTGAAGAACGAGGAAATATACAATATATTTGATACCGTTAAATTGCTCAAGAGGCCTATGGGGATTACAATTACTGATAAATCAGGAATCGCAGGAATAGCTTATTGGGTAAACGGACATCTCGGGATAGATCATAAAGAGCAGGTAGATAAGAAACACCCGGGAGTTGCCAAGATATTTAAGTGGGTTATGGAACAGTATGAGGCCGGAAGGCTGACAGCGATTTCCTCGGATGAGATGTATGCCCAGTCAAAAAAGTATTTGCCTGAATATTTTGGTTCTGACCTGGACCGCTTAAAAAAGCGTGCTGAAGAGATTGTGGCATCACTGGTTGAAGAATTAGTTGATGATGAATCATTCAGAGTCCTGAACGCAGCCGGGATGGAAGAGAAGATGCAGAAACTGGTGGATGAGAATCCATTTATTCAGTTTGCATATGTAGTTGACCTCAACGGAAAGATATTGACTAAAAATATTACTCAGGTGATTGACAGGGCCAAATACGAGAAGTTTGACATGAGACAGGACTTTTCCAACAGGCCATGGTTTATTGAACCTGTAAGGAGCGGAAAGACCATTGTTACAGACTTCTATAAATCTCTTGTAACAGATGCACTATGTGTGACCATCTCTACACCTGTCAGAAATGAGAACAGTGAGATTAAAGGCGTGTTCGGTGTGGATCTGAGATTTGAAGATGTGGTAAAAATAGACAGGAGGATGGTTGCTGGTGTTGAATCTTCCGGAGAAAAGGGCGGTGTTGAAGGAGAGATGATTTAGGCCGCTGGTATTAGTAGGCGAACGCAGTTCCATCATTAAGGAGGTGAAAGTGGCTGGACGTAATAAAATAACAATTATTGGCTCAGGTAATGTTGGAGCATCTGCAGCGCAAAGGATAATGGAAAAATCACTCGGTGATGTTGTATTAATTGACATTGTCGAAGGAATTCCCCAGGGTAAGGCGCTTGATATCCTTGAATCCGCATCATTGAGCAGCTCGGATGTTAACATTACCGGAACCAATAATTATGACGATACTTCTGCATCTGACATAGTGGTTATTACTGCAGGACTTGCGAGAAAACCTGGAATGAGCCGAAGAGACCTTCTCGAGAAGAATGCGGGTATCGTAAAGGGAGTAACTTTAGAGACGGCCAAGCGGTCTCCAGACTCCATACTTATTGTAGTGACCAATCCCATGGACCTGATGACATGGGTTTCCTACACTGTTTCGGGTTTTCCAAAGCATCGTGTAATAGGAATGGGCGGAGTGCTTGATTCTGCACGCTTTAAGTGCTTTATTTCATCTGAACTTAAGGTGTCTGCGGATAATGTTCATGCCTTTGTTCTTGGAGGGCATGGTGATCTTATGGTCCCGCTTGCGAGGTTTTCCACAGTGGCGGGCATTCCAATAACTGAATTGCTCCCAAAGTCACGGATTGATGATATGGTTGAGCGTACCAGGTTTGGAGGCGGTGAAATAGTTGAACTACTCAAGACAGGAAGCGCATATGTCGCCCCTGCTGCTTCCATCGTAGAAATGGTTGAGGCAATTCTCCTTGACAGGAAAAAGATTTTGCCTTGTGCGGCATACCTTGAGGGAGAGTATGGGATGAAAGGAATATTTACAGGGGTGCCTGTAAAGCTTGGTAGAACTGGGATTGAGGAGATTGTTGAAGTAAAGTTTAAGGATGATGAGGAGACCGCCTTTATCAAATCTGCAAACATGATCAAAAGCGGGGTCGAGGAGCTTAAGGAAATTCTAAAATGAGGCGAGTTCATTTCAACGACATAGTAGATAAGGTCAGGGAAATGTGCATGGATGCAAATTTCAACCTCAGCGCGGATGTTACGGCTGCATACGAGAAGGCTATTGATACGGAAAAATCACCACTCGGGCAGGAGGTGCTGAGACAGATTATGCAAAATTCCGAGATTGCGGCTAAGGAGTCTATGCCTCTCTGTCAGGATACTGGTCTGGCTGTTTTTTTCATTGAGTTTGGTCAGGATGTCTCTATTGCCGGAGGGCTCCTGAGTGATGCCGTAAATGAAGGTGTGAGACAGGGATACAGCAAGGGCTATCTGAGAAAATCTGTTGTCGAAGAACCTGTATTTAACAGGAGAAATACAACTGACAATACCCCGGCCATTATACATACTGAAATAGTTGCGGGTGAGAATATCAGTATTAAACTGGATATTGCCGGCGGCGGGTGTGAGAATATGGCATCTCTAAAAATGCTTCGTCCTGCTGATGGAATAGAAGGTGTCAAGCAGTTTGTTGTAGATTCTGTCAGGAATGCAGGCGCAAATCCGTGTCCACCTGTAGTAGTGGGCGTCGGAATAGGCGGTGATTTTGAGAAGGCGGCTATGATTGCTAAAAAGGCCTTGCTGAGACCGGTGGGACAACCCAATGCGAGAATGGATGTTGCCTCCCTGGAACAAGAACTTCTAAAGAAGATAAATCAGATTGGAATTGGCCCGGTCGGTCTTGGAGGCAATACTACCGCCCTTGCCGTACATGTTGAAGTTCATCCCTGCCATATTGCGAGTCTGCCGGTTGCAGTGAACATAGGATGTCATTCAAGCAGGCATAAGAGTATAGTGATTTAGGAGAAAAAAATATTATGTCGGTAAAAAAAATGACGACACCTTTGACGGAGGATGTCATAGCCAGCCTGAAGGCGGGTGACAGGATAGAGATAAGCGGGGTACTGTATACTGCCAGGGACGCAGCACATAAGAGGCTTGTACAGATGATAAAGGATGGAGATAAACTTCCCTTCGATCTCAGAGGACAGGTAATTTATTTTGTCGGTCCCACACCAGCCAGGCCCGGAATGCCTATAGGTTCTGCCGGGCCTACGACGAGTGGGAGAATGGACCCGTACTCCCCTTATCTTATAGAACATGGCCTGAAAGGTATGATAGGCAAGGGCGGAAGAGGAAAAGAAGTTATAGAGGCGATGCATAAGCACAAGTGTGTTTACTTTGCTGCTATTGGAGGTGTAGCTGCACTTCTTTCGAAGAGGATCAAGAAAGCAGAAATAATAGCTTTTGATGATTTGGGCACTGAAGCTGTCCGCCGGATTGAAGTCGAAGACTTTCCTGTCATTGTCATAAATGATGTACATGGTGGTGATCTGTATAAAGAAGGTATGTCCAAGTATTCAATCAGTTAATCTGTTACCTGTCTTTTTTCTTCTTAAATCAAACAATGCAAGATTCGTGCTTAAAATTCTTTACTTGAACAGCCGCATGTGGTATATTACATGCTCGAATGGTTATCAATGCTGATGCGCATGACAAGTAAATGGAAATTATTACTTGGAGTAATATATATATTCTTATTTATTATTGTCGTGGCCGGATTTTTCAGCGGGTACAAAGATAACCTTGAAAGGCCTTCAGTATTGTCAACGCTTGGAGATACGGTTCAGGAGATAGATGATTTTTATCTTACACGTGTAAATGGTTCTATAGTCGAGTGGGAAATCGGGGCAAAAAAAGCCTCGATTGCGAGCGGTGAGGAAGAAGCCTTGCTGCAGGATATAAATATTACTCACAGGACCCAGCAAGTCGGAACCATAACACTAACAGCAGAGAAGGGGAGGTACAATATTGGCACCAGTTCATTTTTTATGGAAAAAGAGGATAGAGATGTAATTATAAGGCTTTCCAGGGATGTTACGATAAATGTGGGTAACCTCATGTGGTCTGATGAAGACAGGCAGGTGCGAAGTACCGGCATGGTTCATGTTACAGGACAAGCTTTTGTTCTTGATGGAGAAGGGCTTGTCGCAAACCTTGATAGTGGAATTTATGAGATCAGGAAAAATATTCGGGCTAGAATATGGTAAGCGGCAGACAATAATATTCTATATTGCGCTTTTTACGCTTCTTGTCTGGACGGTCACATCTGAAGGTAAGGATAAATCAATAACAAGGTTTGTAAGCAAGGATCAGGGGGGGGCGCTTTCGATAAGTTCAAGTAAAATGACCCTTAATAATCAGATGAACACGATACTGTTCGAAGGTAATGTTATTGTCGAACAGGATACAATGACCCTGAAAGCTGATGTTGTAGATGTTGTATTTGAAACGGTCTTGGAAAGTGAAAAAAAACTAATGGATGGAGTGGATAGTAAGAGATCTCTGTCTACTATAACTGCTACAGGTAATATTAAGTTTATGCATGGTGACAGGACTGTTTATGCAAACATGGTTGTCTATTCCAAGAAAGGTGAGATGATGGTTTTTACCGGGTCACCCACAATACAGGAAGGGCTGGATAAGTTGAAGGGTGAGAAAATTACAGTGTTTATTTTGGAAGATAGGGTAGTAATTGAAGGAGGAGAGGCAATAATACATCCTAAGTAGAGAAAATATATGACTATGTTAAAGGTCGAGAATGTAGAGAAGGTCTATAAAAACCGAAAAGTAGTAAACAGCGTAAGCATAACCGTGAATCAGGGAGAGGTAGTTGGAGTCCTGGGTCCTAACGGGGCTGGAAAGACAACAATATTTTCAATCATCATCGGGATATTAAAACCTTCTAAAGGCCGTATTTTCCTTGGTGATATGGAAATAACCCATCTTCCCACATATAAACGGGCAAGGCTTGGGTTATGTTATCTCCCACAAGAACCGTCAATATTCAGAAAGCTGACAGTAGAAGAAAATATTATGGCAATCCTCGAGTTTCAGACAATGTCATCATATGAGCGAAGTAACTCGCTAAGCCGCCTGATGAAAGAACTTAACATCACTTCCCTGGCTGGGCAGACGGCTAATACACTGTCAGGTGGTGAGAGAAGACGCGTTGAAATAGCCCGTGCCCTGGCATCTTCCCCTTCCTTTATATTTCTTGACGAACCTTTTGCCGGTATAGATCCCATATCAATCATTGATCTGCAGCAAATAATCAGACAATTAAAAAACAAGAATATTGGTATCCTGATCACGGACCATAATGTTCAAAATACACTTGAAGTCTGTGACAGGGTCTATATATTAAATGACGGTGTAATACTTAAATCCGGCACTCCACATGATATTGCTTCGAGTGTGGAAGTTAAAGCCAAATATTTGGGTGAGAAGTTTAAGCTTGAAAGCGAGAGTGTCGTTAACTGATTACAGCAGGATAATTCGTTGTTAGTTTAGAAATCAACATCAGGAGGGGACGAGATGGATACAAAACTAGACATGAGACTTACCCAGAAGCTTATTATGACCCCTCAGCTTCAGCAAGCAATAAAATTACTTCAGTTGTCAAAACTTGAGTTGGAACAGACTGTTTATCAAGCCCTCCTTGAAAATCCATTTCTTGATGAGACGCCGGTTGAAACTACAGAAACAGATGAGGATGAGACATACAAGACTGTAACGGCCTCTGAACAAGCTACCACCAGGGAAGACGAAGGCGGAGCTATTTCACCACTGGATGGGGAAACCATGAAGTGGGGGGAATATTTGTCTGATGACGGTTATGATAATAAAGAGGCTGGATATTATAAGGATAATGATGATGAGGGGATGACATATGACCAGATGTTAACAAGACCGTCATCTCTTTCTGAACACTTGTCATGGCAACTGAACCTTGCCACATCTGATGATGAAATCATAAAAGCAGGGGAAATTATCATAGGAAACCTTGATGATAATGGTTACCTTCAATCTACTATTGAAGAGATTGCAGCAACAAATGGCGGGTCCAGGGATAAAGCCCTTGAGGCATTAAAGTTGATCCAGCAGTTTGATCCTGCAGGTATTGCTGCAAGGGACTTGAGGGAGTGTCTTCTTATCCAGTTATCTCTGCTTGGTGTTAAGGGGACAATTGTTGAGACCATTATCTCGGAACATCTTGCTGATTTTGAGAGGAAGCGGTTTCACGTTATTGCACGAAAACTTGGTATTTCTATGGAAGATCTGGCTCATGCCCTTAAGGTTATTGAGAGGCTTGAACCGAAACCTGGGAGATTGTTCTATTCATCTGACAATGTTGCTATAATTCCCGATGTCTATGTTGTTAAACACGAGGGGGAATATGTGGTTTTGTTGAATGACGATGGCATTCCGAGGCTTAAACTCAATCCAACTTACAGGCGAATGCTCAAGGGCGGGAATGAAATCGCTGATGATGCCAAGGGCTATCTTGAAGAAAAGTTCCGATCTGCCGTATGGATGATAAGAAGCATTGAACAGCGCAACAGAACCATATATAAGGTAGCGCAAAGCATTGTTAAATGCCAGGAGGATTTTCTGGAAAAGGGGATTAATGAACTTAAACCCCTGACACTAAGGGAGATAGCAGATGATATTAATATGCATGAATCTACAGTAAGCCGCGTGACGCATAACAAATATATCTGTACACCTCAGGGCATATTTGAATTAAAATACTTTTTCAGCAGTGGACTTAATACAAGTAACGGCGATAGTTGTTCGTCCAAGAGTGTCAGGGATATGATTAATAAACTTATTACAGATGAAAATCACCGGAAGCCTTTCAGTGATCAGCAGATCATGGAATATCTGAAGGGACAGCAGATTGAAATTGCGAGAAGGACTGTTGCCAAATACAGGAAAGAGTTAAAGTTGCCTTCCGCAAGCAGGCGTAGAAAATTAGTAATATGAGATTTAATAATCTCCGCGTTGTAGTTATCAGTGGTCTGTCAGGTGCAGGAAGGAGCAGTGCACTAAAATGTTTTGAAGACCTTGGTTTTTTCTGCATAGATAATCTCCCCCCGCAATTACTGCCTAAATTTGTCGAATTATGTACTCAATCCCGCACCGAAGTAAAGAAAATAGCCCTCGGCATAGATATCCGTGAGCGTGACTTTTTTGCTGATTTTGAGAATATTCTGAAAGAGTTGATGGCAGACGGTTGTCCTATTGAAATCGTGTTTCTCGAGGCACGTGATGAGATGCTTGTACGGCGATTCAGTGAGACGAGAAGACCACACCCGCTGGCGATGAATAAATCTGTAGCAGACGGGATAAAACTCGAGAGGGAGATGCTGAAGTGGCTGCGTGATAGAGCTACTCTGATTATGGACACGTCAGACTTCAATATCCATCAGCTCAAGAATGAGGTGTTCAGACACTTTCATGAAGCAGATAAAAATAAAAAAATAATCGTAAATATAATTTCCTTTGGATTCAAATACGGAGTTCCCTATGATGTAGACTTGTTGTTTGATATAAGGTTCCTCCCTAATCCTAATTTTGTGTCTCACCTCAATCAATTGTCAGGGAAAAATCAAGAGGTCGCTGAATTTCTCCATGATAGTCCCAGGACTGTACTTTTTCTCGAAAAATTATTTCAGTTTATTGATTTTCTAATGTCTCAATATGAGCAGGAAGGAAGATATTATTTAAACATCGGTATTGGCTGTACAGGGGGACGACACAGGTCAGTCTATATTGCTGAGACACTTGACAGGCACATTAAGGAGATTGGATATGACACTACTGTGCGGCACAGGGATATTGAAAGGATAAAGGCTTAAGGGATGTCTTCGTATATAGTTGCAATAACCGGGGCCAGTGGTGCAGTTTATGGAATTCGACTGCTGAGTTATTTGGTTAAAAATGGGCTGACAGTTCACATGACTGTTACTAAAGAGGCCTGGTGGATATTGAAAGATGAGCTTGGATTAGTTATGGAGGGTTCAGAAGAAAAGATTCAATCTTTATTGTGCGACTATTATGGGGTTTCAAACGGGACAATTCATTATTATGAAGAAAGTAACCTTAAGGCGCCGATCGCCAGCGGATCTTTTCGAAACGATGGCATGATTATTGTTCCATGCTCAATGAAAACCGTTGCCTCAATTGCATCCGGATTATCTTCTAATCTTGTTGGGCGTTCTGCCGATGTAGTATTAAAGGAGAAAAGGAAGCTCATCATCGTTCCGAGAGAAACTCCCTTGAATACTATTCATCTAAGAAACCTCCTCGCCCTTTCAGAAATGGGAATTCACATAATTCCTGCAATGCCGGCCTTCTATAATAAGCCAGAGACTGTAGCAGACATGGTTGAATTTATTGTAGGACGTATTCTTGATGCCCTGTCTATAGATAATCATCTCTATAGCAGATGGGATGGGAGGTAATAACCCTTGACTACAGTAATTTTATTAAGTATAGTTACAAGTGTTTTAATACCTGAGGGTTCAGGTCAATCCTCTTTGTCTCCGCTATTCAATGAATACTTGAACCTCTGAACACATAGTTGGAGACAATCTTTCAGTAAGATGAATCAAAGTTAGAATAATGTATTTGATAGAGAAAAGCAGATAATTCTTTCTAAAGAAAAGAGATCGAGTGATGTTTTTCAGTAAGAAGAAAGAAACAATAGGCATAGATATAGGTTCCAGCTCCATAAAAGTCATTCAATTGACAGAATCTGAAGGGCGTTATACCCTTAATAAGTTTGGACTTGATGCATTAGCCCCTGAGATAATAGTTGATGGCACTGTTATGGATTCAGTAAGGTGTGTTGAGACATTACAGAATCTCATTAGTGCACATGACATTCGAACGAAGGATGCGGTAATCTCCGTGTCCGGTCATTCAGTTATAGTTAAAAGAGTAACTCTGCCGCAGATGTCCGAAGATGAACTATCGGAATCTATTAAATGGGAAGCAGAGCAATATATACCGTTTGACATTAATGAAGTAAATATGGACTTTCAGATCCTTAGTACTTTTACGGGTCCTGATGGAAAGCTGCAGATGAATGTCCTTCTGGCTGCAGTAAAAAAAGATAAGCTTGCTGATTATACCTCTCTAATTATTGAGGCCGGCTTGACGCCTGCGATAGTTGATATAGATGCTTTTGCTATAGAGAACATGTACAACATCAACTATGAAATGAACGAGAATGATACTGTTGCCCTTGTCAACATAGGCGCTGGCATCACGAACATTAATATACTGCAGGGAGGTATGTTTGCATTTACCAGAGATATTTCTATTGGCGGTAACAGATATACTGAGTCTATACAAAAAGACCTCGGCCTTTCTTTCGAGGATGCTGAAAAAATCAAGAAGGGAGAATCAGTCGAAGGAGCAGAAACACTTCAGGTTGATTCAATAATAGAGAATGTATCAACGGAAATAACCAGCGAGATAACAAGGTCATTTGGTTACTTCAAGGCCACAATGTTAAGCGAAAAAATTAATAAAGTATTGTTAAGTGGAGGATCTTCAAAGATACCTAACCTGGACTCATTTCTGCAGGAGCGGTTGGAACTGCCTGTTGAGTTAATAAATCCATTTAAAATGATTGACATCCCTCCGTCATTTGATAAAGAGTATATTAAAATGATTGCCCCGTTTGCAGCAGTTGCTGTTGGCCTGGGGGTAAGAAGGATGGACGACAGATGATAAGAATAAATCTTTTGCTCAACAAGAAGTCAAAAGGAACTGCAGTAAATCTGAGATTAGGATTGCCTTCCTACGTTATTTTCGTAATTATTGCTGTCGTAGCTGTATTATTAATTGAAGGGTATACATGGTACTGGCTGAACAGCACCAAATCTTCTCTTGCTAATGAAAAGAAGACACTTGAAGTACAACTTTCTGAATTGAAAGAAAAGGTTAAAGAGGTTGAAAGTTATGAGAAGGATAAAGAACTTTATGGGCAGAAGATAACAATTATACAGAATCTCAAGAAGTCCCAGAAGGGGCCGGTACGGGTATTGGACGAGGTCAGCATGATGCTGCCTGAAAGGGTGTGGATAATATCACTGAAAGAAAAAGATGGAAAGATAAATGTTACGGGCTCCGGGATGACAAATGACGACATTGTTAAGTATGTGAACAATCTGAAATCATCCAGGATATTCCAGAATGTTCAATTAACAGAGTCAAGGCAGGTTATCGATTCGGGTATCCCTGTATACAATTTTAATCTTATATTTAACATTAACCTTGAGTCGGTATAATACTAATGAACTTTGAAGCTCTTGATAATATACCCCGTTCGCAAAAAATAATTCTTATAGTGCTTGTTTTTGCGATAATAATCGGTAGTTTTGTTTATTTTATTTTTTTGCCAGGTAAAGATCAGGTTGATGCCCTTGGAAACAGTGTTGCGAATCTTAATCGCGAAATAATGACAAACGAGGTTAAACTAAGGAGGCTCGATCAACTTAAGATAGAGAATGCACAACTGCAGGCACAGCTCAATGAACTGAGGGCACAGCTTCCGGCAGAGGCAGAGGTATCAGGATTGCTCAAACAGATATCTGATTTAAGTATCGAGTCCGGACTAAGTGTCAAATTGTGGAAACCAGGCGATAGGAAAAAGGATCCTTCAGGTCTGTATACAGAAATACCCGTAAGTGTGGAAGTGGCAGGTGGTTACCATTCACTTGGAATCTTTTTTGACAAGGTAAGCAAGCTGCCAAGAATTGTTAATATTACTGGTCTGGATATGGATTCAGCCAAGGTTGTTGGAAAATCTGTTTACATCCAGGATAAATTTATTGCGACGACATTTGCGGCAGAGGAGAAATAACATCAACGGAATAGTAAATAACGGGGTACCCATTGCGAAGAGCTTATTTGAACTGGTCGTGCGGCGTTTCACTGCGTTGGAAGTTGCCAATATTAAAATGAAGGCGTTTATATTACTTGCCATATTTATAATATTTTCAGGTTGCTCAGAGCAGCCGGTGAATACCGTGTCACAGGCGCCGGTCTCAAGGTCAGCTAAGGAAGTAAAACAAGGGGCTTCCGGAGCTGTTAAAATGGCAGATACTGGTGTAGTTGAGGATGGACAAACGGCCTATAATTACAAACCTTCAGGGAGGAGAGACCCTTTCAGATCTCTAATACTGGGGTTAAAAGAGAAAAAAGTGGCGGGACTTACACCTTTACAACTTCGGAGTTTAGGAGAGTTGAAGGTTATAGGGATTATGTGGGAAGGAAAATCATTCGTTGCTATGATAGAAACTCCTGACGGTAAGGGATATTTGGTCAGGGAAGGGGTCCTTGTCGGTCCAGAGGGTGGAGTAGTCAGGAAGATCTCAGCGGAAGCGGTGACCATAGAGGAGATATTCACAGATTTCAATGGAAGGAAAAAAGCTAAAATGACAGTATTGGGACTCCGTTCCAAAGAGGAGGCAGTAGATGAAGACAATTAATTTTAAAAGGGCTGTTTGTGCGGCGCTGATAGCCTTGCTATTTGTTGTGTTCCCTTCAGCGGGTGATCAGGTTAAAGCCGCAGAACCCGTCATTAATGCCAAAACTCCTGATGTGCCGGTACTCAGAAGAATAGATATCGTTGAATTGCAGGCAAGTACACAAATTCTGCTGGAAACTGGAAATTCCTTGAAATATACATCCTTTATCCTAATGGACCCCCCCAGATTTGTTGTAGACTTGCCGGGAGTTTCTCTTGGTGAATTTACGAAAACGATCAAGGTTGACAAGGGATCCGTAATTCAAATAGACCCGGTAGAGACTACTACACCGGTCAGGATTGCCAGATTAAATATTAAACTTTCAGATGACAAGACGGTACCACAGATCTTAAGTAAGTCAAATGTCCTTATAATAGATATTCCAACTATGACTCCCGTTCCTGTTCCTGAACAAGCGTCTGTAAAACCTCAGCTAAATATGGTAAGAGAACTTATTTTTAATGAGACAAAAGACAATAACAGCTTGAAGATCGTCGCCGACAATGAAATTAGTGTTGATTCATTCATAGTTGAGGGAGACAAACTTGTAGTAGATGTCAGAGATGCAGACACATCAATAGGACCTTCTGAAAAAGTTGTAGATAGCAATCTTATTTCAAAAATCAGGATGGGAGTTCATAGTTCTCCATCCAATAAAGTAAGGTTTGTGGCGGATCTGAAGAGGGCTGTAAAATATGAAGTGAATAAACAGGGTAATGAAATAACAATAAATGTATACCCAAAGGAAGAGATGACTCAAACGGCGGTTAGGTTAGCCGCAAGTAAACCGGTATTGGAGGGCAATATTGATTCAGGAGATACCGATTCTGCTGCAAGTGTAACTCCAAAGGTTGAGAATACTCCGAAGGTCGAGGTGTCTCAGCTGCCCAAGGTAGACAAGGTTAAGGCATCTGCAGTTCCTCAGGAAGATAAGGTAGAAAGCACTCCGAAGGTAGAGGTAGCTCAGGTTCCCAAGGTAGAGAAGGTTAAGGCGGCTGCAGCCCCTCAGGAAGTGAAGGCAGACAGCTCTTCAAAAGTCGAAGCACCTCAGGCGCAGAAAGAAAAAAATATTTCGTCGGCAGACACTAAGGTTGCAAGTGTTCCACCTGGTAAAAACAATAATGGTCAGCTCAATAACAGAAAGGTATCTCTTGATTTTCAGGACGCAGATGTTGTAAATGTCCTTAGACTGCTTGCAGAGGTTAGTAAGTTAAACATGATCATAGGAGATAATGTCAAAGGCAAAATAACTGTTAAGATGCTGGACATCCCATGGGATCAGGCGCTTAATATTATCCTGAAGATGAAGGGTCTGGGGAAAATTCATGAGAACAATGTAGTCAGGATTGATACACTTGCAAGCATAGCGCAGCAGCAGGAGGAGGAGGCCAGGGCCAAGGATGCCATGGTTAAGGCAGAGGACGTGTCTACGAAGATAATTCCTGTCAATTATGCGCGGGCAAGAGAGCTGGCTGAATCTATTAAAAAGACTCTTAGTGCAAGAGGTGATATCACGATTGATGAACGTACAAATACCTTAATTGTTAAAGATGTTGCAGATAAACATGAGGAGATCTCAAATCTCCTCAAAACACTGGACCGACCAACCCCTCAGGTGCTTATTGAGGCGAGGATTGTACAGGCAGATACAAATTTTGCCAGGGATCTCGGGGTTCAGTGGGGCGGCAACTATGCGTCTAATCCAGGAGATTATAATATGAGCGTTGTATCCGGACCAACCGGAACAGTCAGCGCCCCCACGACAGGTTTTGCTGTCAATCTGCCTGCAACTGGTATAGCCGGTACAAAGGGCAGCGTTGGATTTACAATAGGAAAGACCATCGGGGATGCGTTTAATCTTGATCTTAGATTATCTGCAGGAGAGACAAAAGGACTGACCAAGATATTATCTGCTCCTAAGATCGCCACACTTGATAACAGGGAGGCAATAATTCAGCAGGGGGAGTCTATCCCTTACAAGACCTATTCACAGGAAGGTACTAAAACTGAGTTCATCGATGCTACATTGACACTCAAAGTGACTCCGAAGGTTACTCCTGATGGACATATTTCAATGAATATCAATATTACTAAAAACCGTCAGGGGTCGATCATAGTGGAAGGGACACCCAGCATAAATAAGAAAGAGGCCACTACAGAGGTCCTCGTAAAAGATGGTGAGACTACTGTCATAGGCGGCATCTATGAGCTTTCGGATTCGGATAATGCCAGCATGCTTCCGTGGATGAATAAGATACCAATCCTGGGTTGGTTATTCAAAAACACGTCACAGTCAAATATAAAGAGTGAATTGCTTATTTTTATAACACCAAAAATCATACCTGTTACTTCATGAGGACTTATGCTTCGCTTCCTTACCGCCGGTGAGTCTCATGGACAACTCCTCATGGGAATTATTGAAGGACTTCCCTCGGGATTGACAATAACTGCAAGTGACATCAATTCTGATCTTGCCAGGCGTCAGATAGGTTATGGCCGTGGTGGCAGGATGCGGATCGAAAAAGATACTGCAGAGATTACCTGCGGTGTCCGTTGGGGTAAGACACTTGGCAGTCCAATCGGGCTCATAATAAAAAACCGTGACTGGGCAAACTGGACAGACAAGATGTCACCGGACCCTTCCATGTCGGGAGTTATTCCTCCCGAGACAAGACCAAGACCAGGACATGCTGATCTTTGCGGCATTATTAAATATGCTCACTCTGATGTAAGAAATGTCCTCGAGAGGGCGAGTGCAAGAGAAACCGCAATGAGGGTTGCTCTGGGCGCCGTTGCCAGGAGATTTTTGCACGTATTTTCTATAAGGATTATCAGCCATGTAACAGACATAGGCGGTATAAAGGCAAAACCGGGCAAGTTATCTCTCGACCGTCTCTCAGAGAGTGTGGAAAAATCGGAATTACGCTGTGCTGATAAAAAAGCTGAAGAAAAGATGAGAAAAATTATAGACGAGGCAAAGAAGAAGGGTGACACAGTTGGCGGTATATTCGAAATAATAACGACTAATGTTCCAGCCGGAATCGGGAGTTATTCTCAATGGGACAAGAGGATAAACGCAAGACTTGCGTATGCTGTAATGAGTATACAGGCTATCAAAGGCGTGGAGGTCGGTGCCGGGTTTGATGCAGCAGCCATTTTTGGTTCTGATGTTCATGATGCCATATACTATGACAGGAGCAAACACAAATTCTATAGAAAGACGAACAGGGCTGGCGGTATTGAAGGCGGTATGACAAATGGAGAGGATATCGTTGTGCGTGCAGCAATGAAACCCATAGCAACCCTGTATTCACCTTTGGATTCAGTTGATATAAAGTCAAAGAAGCGATTTAAGGCAACTGTTGAAAGATCGGACTATTGTGCAGTGCCTGCGGCCAGTGTAGTAGGCGAGGCGATGGTTGCCGTAGAGATTGCCAACGCATTTCTTGAAAAGTTTGGCGGTGATTCTATGGATGAAATTCAAAGGAATTATCAGGGTTACCTCGATTATATCAGCAAGATCTGAAAGAGCAGTTTTCTGAAAACAAACCTTGTGAAAAATATAATATTGATCGGTTTTATGGGCAGCGGCAAGACAGAGGTTGGTAAGCAGCTGGCCCATCGGCTTGGCTACACCTTTATAGACACAGATGTATTGATAGAGGAAAGGACAGGAAAGAGCATATCGGATATATTCAGTCATGAGGGAGAGAAATCCTTCAGAGATGTTGAGACATTGATATTAGAAAAACTGTCAGGTATAACCGAACATGTAATTTCCACCGGGGGCGGGGTAGTCACAAGGGAAGAAAATATCCTGCAGATAAAAAAAACAGGATTGGTTGTCTGGCTCAAGGCATCACCTGAGACAATATTTAAAAGAATCAGCACTGAAACCCACAGACCATTGTTAAAAGTTGACGACCCGCTTGAACAGATTAAAATGCTCATGTCTAAGCGTGAACAGGCCTACGCAAGGGCTGATTTTGCCATTGACACGGATGGAATTAAAATAGATGATCTTGTTAATACCATCATCAGAAAGGCAGCTGAATGGAAATGAGAAAAGTCAGGGTGGATCTGGGACAGCGCAGTTATGATATCTGTATAGGTCATAATAGCATGTCCGGATTGGCCAGACACTTGAAAACCCTGCCTGTTGGGAAAAAGGGCGCCATAATAACCAATCCTGTATTAAGTAAGCTATATGGTGAATCCCTGAGTCGTCATTTATCGGGAGAAGGTTACAAAATAACGACGATTGAGCTTCCGGCAGGAGAGCGGTACAAGACACTTAAGTCTGTCAGCAGAATTTATGATATCCTTATCGAAGAAAAATTTGAAAGAAATTCATTCATAATAGCGCTCGGCGGAGGTGTAATCGGTGACGTTGCCGGGTTTGCAGCAGCTACATTCCTGCGAGGTATCCCATATATCCAGGTCCCCACATCCTTACTCGCCCAGGTTGACAGCAGTGTAGGCGGCAAAACAGGGGTTGATCACCGCCTTGGTAAGAATCTGATAGGTGCATTCTATCAGCCTTGCCTCGTATGGATAGATGTAGATGTATTGAAAACTCTTCCAAGGCGGGAACTTACTTCAGGTATGGGAGAAGTCGTCAAGTATGGAGTTATAGCAGATGAGCAGTTCTTTAACTACATCCAGGATAATTTTAAGGATATCCTGTTGCTCAACGAAGATATGTTGATACACACAGTAGCCAGGTCTTGTGAAATTAAGGCAATGGTAGTAAGCTCGGATGAAAGAGAAGCTGGTTTGAGGGCAATCCTGAACTTCGGTCATACGATGGGTCATGCCGTCGAAACTATTACCGGCTACAGGAAATACAGGCATGGCGAGGCAGTGGCAATGGGGATGGTCTTTGCTGCAAGGCTGGCCGTCAATATGGGATTGTGCGGGGATGAGGTAGCTGCAAGTGTAGAGAGGCTTTGCAGGCTGATAGGTCTTAAGACTGAACTTCCGGTAATCCAACTTCCTGTTCTTACAGACATCCTTGGCAGGGATAAGAAGGTTGCTGACGGCAAGGTGCGGTTTGTGCTTCCGGTCAGGATTGGAGAGGTGAAAATAGTCGAAAATGCAGACAGTGATTTATTGCAGAGGACCCTACAATTATGTTATACTTCCAACAAATCTGAAGAATAATTTTGAAAAATGGAAATTGATCAGCAGGATGCCATAAATAAACTTAACTATAAGATAGTAGAGCTTTCCACCCTTTACGAGATTGCCAAAAGGTTAGGGTCTTCTGTAGACCCTAAGGTTACCCTTAGTTCGATCCTCGAGATACTTTCTGAAAGTATGGGGATGAGCCGGGGTACACTGACACTCCTTGACCCTGAGACAAAACAACTCTATATAGAGTTCGCCCATGGGCTGACTCCTGAAGAAAAGAGCCGCGGTATTTACCGGATCGGGGAGGGTATTACCGGTAAGGTTGTTGAGACAGGAGAACCTATTATAGTGCCTGATATTGGTAAAGAGCCTATGTTTCTTAACAGGACAAGATCACGGGGAGATATAAAGAGGGATAACATATCATTTATCTGTGTTCCGGTTAAAGTGAAGGGAGATACCATTGGTGTACTCAGTGTTGACAGGCTTTTCACTGACGATACCATAACACTTGACGAGGATGTCAGGATTCTTACCGTCATTGCCTCTTTAATAGGTCAGGCGATTACAACGGCAAAGATGGTAGAACTTGAGAAAAAGAACCTGCTTAAAGAGAAATTAACCCTGCAGAAGGAGTTAAAATCTCCATACCGTTTTGCAAATATAGTCTTTGTAAGTGATAAGATGCGGGATGTTCTCGATTCTGCATGGAGGGTTAGCCAGAGTAAGGCTAACGTATTATTAAGGGGGGAGAGCGGGACAGGAAAAGAATTAATAGCCAGAACAATCCACTACCACAGCAAGCGTTGTGATAAATCCTTTATTAGTGTTAATTGTGCAGCTATTCCGGATACACTTATTGAAAGTGACCTGTTCGGGCATGTAAAAGGGGCATTCACGGGCGCTGTAACGGATAAAAAAGGAAGGTTTGAGATGGCTGATGGAGGTACACTATTTCTGGATGAGATAGGAGACATCCCATCGCCGATGCAGGTAAAACTGCTCAGGGTACTCCAGGAGAGAAGGTTTGAGCGGGTCGGAAGTTCAAAGAGCATTAACGTTGATGTGCGTATAATTGCGGCAACGAACCGGAACCTTGAAGAGGCAGTAAGGGAAGGGAAATTCCGTGAAGACCTTTATTACAGATTAAACGTGGTTCCTGTCAGGATACCTTCTCTGAGGGAACGAAAAGAAGACATCCCGCCGCTGGTTGGTCATTTCCTGCAGCTCTATAACGAAGAGAATGGAAGGGATGTCAAGATCTCAAATGAGGCGCTTGATACCCTTCTCATGCATGATTGGCCCGGCAATGTCAGAGAACTTGAGAACTGTATTGAAAGAATGATCGTGATGGCAAAAAATGATCTTATAATGACAGAAGATGTCCCGCTCACCATAGATGCCAGTTTGACAGGTAATAGTTCAGATGCCAGCGATCTTTATGGTCAGGCAAAAACTCTTGATCACACTATTGAAGACCTGGAAAGAGACAGGATCATAGAAGCGTTAAAGCGTGCCGGTTACGTGCAGGCAAGGGCAGCAAGGCAACTTGGAATAACGTCAAGGCAGATAGGATATAAGATAAAAAAATACGGTATTGCGGCCCCATGATTCAGAGTATGACAGGATATGGATGCAGTGAAGGTTTATACGGGAACACCGTATACAAGGCAGAGGTCCGTTCCATAAATCATAAATACTGTGATATTACTGTGCGGTTGCCTGAATCACTTACACGGATTGAACAGGGGATACGAAGTCAAATAGCCAGGAAATTTTCCAGAGGGAAGTTTGATCTGTTTCTGACCAGGATGGACAACACCGTCAATAATGCAATTCCGGTTGTTGACACAGAGGCAATAAACCGCTGCCAGGCCCTGTTAAAGGAGTTATCAAGGCATTTTAAGGTCAATTTCAGCTTGAGAAAAGAAATAGGCATATCTGACCTTGCGGCGCTTGGAGACTTAACTTTATCCCGCGTCAGTGAAACTGATAAAGCTGATGTTGACACAACCATAATGAAAATTGTAGCCAGGTCTGTAGACAATCTAATGGAGATGAGATTAAGAGAGGGTGAACTAATTTACAAGGATCTCATTAAGCGGATTAACCTGCTGAATACTCTGATTAACCGCATTGAGAAACGGGTGCCGGCTGTCATTCGTGATATGAAGGTACGTTATACTGAAAGGGTGAAGGAAATCTCAGGTAGTCTGCAGGTGGATATGAACAGGCTCGCCCAGGAAATTGCAATAATGATTGAACGTATGGATATAACTGAGGAGATTGTAAGGGTCGGAAGTCATATTTCCCAGTTGACGAACAGGCTCGAAAAGGGGTCGGTTGTAGGCCGCAGTATAGACTTCCTTCTGCAGGAGGTCAACCGTGAAGTAAATACGATAGCATCAAAGGCATCGGATGTTAAGATCGCTCAGATTGTAGTTGACATGAAGACTGAGATTGAGAGGGTAAGGGAACAGGTTCAGAATATTGAATAGGCAGTGCCGCGAATAAAATGCTGAAAGAACATATTTTAAGATTTGTTGAGATTTTTTGTCTGAAAATGTATACTATGCCGGATGGAGATTCATAGAGACCATGTTGGGGGTGAAACAGGCCCGTGGATAAGAGATGGACTCCTGGTAGTAGTATCTGCTCCGTCAGGCGCCGGCAAGACTACACTTTGCGACGAGGTTGTTAAATACATCCCCGACATACAGCACTCGGTGTCTTATACGACCAGGTCTGCCCGTGCGTCAGAAGTTGACGGCAGAGATTATCACTTTGTCTCTGTAGAAACATTTAAGAATATGATAGATGAAGATGCCTTCATCGAATGGGCCATAGTTCATGGTAATTATTATGGAACTTCCAGGAAGGAGTTAACGGCATTATTAAACAGTGGTATAGATTTGATCCTGGATATTGATTCGAATGGAGCAAAGCAGATAAGAAAGACTTTCAGAAATGGGTTGTTTTGCTATATATTACCCCCGTCGTTTGCAAAGCTGAGGGAAAGGCTTATGGTGCGGAAGGGTGATTCGATTGATGAGATCGACAGAAGAATGAATGTTGCAAGGGAAGAGATAAAGGATTACAGGATGTATGATTATCTCATCATAAATGATGATTTTGACAGGGCACTTACTGAGCTCAAGTCCATTATTGTGAGCGCACGAATAAGGGTTGAACGGATAAACAACAGATGGGTTGAGAATAATTTCTTTGAAAAGATAGGAGGATAAAATTTTGGAGATTGTATCATTACCAATAGTTTTTGATAAAGACAGGCTCGACAGCAGGTTCAGGTTGGTTGTCGTTGCCACTGAACGGGCCAGGAAGCTTATCAACGGGGCGAAACCATGTGTGCCACTCAGATATCTTAAGGAGTCTACAGTGGCACTGGAAGAGATAGTCTCCTGCGACGTTGTAATAGTTAAAGGTAAAGACGCACGTAAGGCCCTCCGTGAGTCAATAGATCAGAAGGAGAAACTTGCGGCCGGGTCTCAATCGGCAGCTGAAGAGGATCAGGTAAAGAAAGAGATTGAAAAAGAGCTGGGGAATTATGTGGATGATACAGAAGGCAGCGCCGGCAATTCAGGGGCGGAGGATTGATATCAGATAAGAGGCATTAAGATGGGGCTTTCAGGTAGAAAGATAATCCTTGGTGTGACAGGTAGTATTGCAGCATATAAATCTGTCTATCTCCTGAGAAGACTTGTTGAACATGGCGCAGACGTTACAGTAGTAATGACGCCTGAGGCTGAAAAGTTTGTGGCTCCACTGACCTTTCAGGTGTTGTCAGGTAATCGGGTTTATACAGATATGTTTGACCTGAGTCAGGGTGGGGAGATATCTCATCTGTACATCGGAAGAAAGGCTGATATGGCTATCATAGCGCCGGCTACGTCAAACATCATAGGCAAGATGGCCGCCGGAATAGCAGATGACCTGTTAAGCACCATCCTGATTGCATGTACCTGTCCTGTATTAATAGCTCCAGCCATGGACTACGAGATGTATGAGAACAGGATCGTTCAGAAGAATATCTCATACCTCAGACAACTGGGCGTATCCTTTATAGGCCCTGTAAGCGGTCACCTTGCCTCAGGCGCTGAAGGAAGCGGCAGAATGTCAGAGCCTGAAGATATACTGGCAATGGTAGAAGAGACTATTGCAGAACCCTCTGTTAGGGATTTTGAGGGTCGAACAGTACTGGTAACAGCAGGACCTACAAGGGAGGCTGTTGATCCCGTTCGTTTTTTGAGCAATCATTCATCAGGTAAGATGGGCTATGCAGTTGCAGCGGCCGCAAAAAGGCGCGGGGCCAGGGTTATTCTCATCAGCGGTCCTGTAGCCATTGATCAGCCTCCTGGTGTAGAGATTGTAAATGTTACGTCATCTGAGGATATGTTCAACGCTGTAATAAACAGGCTGCCTGAGTCAGATGTTGTCGTAATGTCCGCTGCTGTCTCTGACTTTAAACCTGCAGAGGTTTCAGATTCAAAGATAAAAAAAGACAAACTGCCTTCTTTAAATACAGATGCAGAAGGCATTACGCTCCATCTCGTTAAGACACAGGATATTCTAAATGAGATATCAGGAAAGAAGGGTAAACAGTTCATTACAGGTTTTGCTGCAGAGTCAGAGAACGTTGTCGGCAACGCAAAGGAGAAGCTCATCTCGAAGAATCTGGATATGATAGTCGCAAACGATATCACAAAGGCAGGAGCCGGGTTTGAGGTTGATACCAATATTGTCACGTTGCTTGACCGGTGGGGAGATGTGATTGAATTTCCAATGATGACAAAGAAGACGGTTGCTGATAAAATCCTGGATCATGTAATTTACAGGCTGATAAATAACTTTGGGGCATGATAGTGCCAATCGTGTCACCTGGAACTTGTGCTGAATTAGTTTCAATATTGTTTCAGGGATTCAAACGATGCCTTGTAAGGAACGAATCGCGGACATTATGAATACCGATAAACGTGACAGAAATTTCATTCCAATAGCTGAAGAGTACATAAGAACAGGACGCCTCGACGAGGCGATTGATTTACTTAAAGAAGGTATTACGACATACCCGGATTATCTAAGTGCGAGAGTTTCTCTTGGTAAGGCATACATTGCAAAGGGAATGATTGAGGAGGCTATTCAGGAGTTTGAGCACGTAGTCAGGGTAAGTCCTGATAACCTGTTAGCCAACAGAAAGCTCGCCTTTCTCTATAAGGATGCCGGCATGGTTGATTCTGCCATAAAATCATGTGAGGCAGTCTTAATCTTTAGTCCCAGAGACATGGAGATTTCAGGTTTATTAAATAATCTTAAACAGACCTCCTCATCAGATGACCCTGCGGCCCCTGTAATTGATTTCACCTCCGGCTGGGCGGTTGCATCAGAAGAAACACCGTCTGATGGAATTTCCGATGAATTCCTGACAGAAAGCATGGGAGATATCTGCATTGCACAGGGAGAGAAGTCGAAAGGCATAGAGATATTCAGGAAGATTTTACAGAAAGACCCTGCTAACGAATCTGTAAGGGGAAAACTGATGACACACCTGGGAGGAATCGAAGGAGTGGGGATGGGTCAATCATCAGGTAATAATACGGCTTCGAATTCTAAAGTTGATTCTGATACAGAAACTACTGAACAGAAGACTGCAAGACTCAATGACCTTCTTAACAAAGTAAGGAAAAACAGGGGATGAGCGGCAGAATGCCAAAAGTACTGATTATCCATGGACCGAATCTTAATATGCTGGGCAGGAGAGAGACTGGTGTTTACGGCAGCGCATCACTCGATGAAATAAACAATACCTTGAGACTTTATGCAAAGGAGCTGGATGCAGAAGTTTCCTTCTTCCAGTCTAACTCAGAGGGTAAACTCATTGATATAATACATGAGGCCGACGGCGCATATGATGCTATTATAATAAATCCCGGAGGGTATACCCATTCAAGCATTGCACTGCGTGATGCGGTTGCTGCTGTAAGCATACCGACTGTAGAAGTCCACATGTCAAACATTTACGGCAGGGAAGAGTTTCGTCATCACTCTTACATATCACCGGTGGCTGTCGGGCAGATATCCGGATTTGGTGTTAACAGCTATCTTCTGGGATTAAGGGCAGCGGTAGATGCAGTAAGGCCTGCTAAAAAGTGAGAATGCAGCAGATAACAGCAGGAGTATACAGTAATGGGGTTTCCCTGCTGTAGAGCGATACAATAAGGAGGTAAATGTGATAGTTGTTGGTGATTTGAGAAATGGACACAAGGTGGAGATAGATCGAGAGCCATACAAAGTCATAGAGGCCCAGCATGTTAAACCGGCAAAAGGCGGGGCATTTTGCCGGACCAAATTAAAAAGCCTTAAAAGCGGGAGTGTTATCGAGAGGACATATAGAATTAATGAAAAACTTGATGAACCTAACCTGGAGGAAAAGGAGGTGCAATACCTCTATTGCACTGAGGGTCAGTACTGGTTTATGGATGTAAATTCATACGAACAGTTGTTTGTTCGGGAAGATCAGCTCGGTGACAGTAAAAATTATCTCAAAGAGAATATGATGCTGAACATTTTATATTTTAATGGTGACCCTATTGGTATTGATCTGCCTATATCAGTTGAACTTACTATTGTCAGGACAGACCCGGGCATAAGGGGAGATACTGCCACGGGGGGGACAAAGCCTGCTTACCTTGAAACCGGGGCAGTAGTCAAGGTTCCTTTATACCTGAATGAAGGAGATATGATTAAGGTAGATACCAGAACAGGGACATTTCTTGAAAGGGTGAAATGAAAAAGAAAAAGTCGTTGGTTGATCTTGATTATCTCAGGGATCTTTCTGAGTTTCTTAAAGATTCAGACATCTCGGAACTGGAGATTGAAAAAGAGGGGACCAGGGTCAGGATAAAGAAATTATCACCACAGAGTATATACAGCCCGAGAAGAATTCACGAAACATTAACTGCATCTATTCCGGCCTTACCCGTAAATAAGGGCGCTCAGACCATTACTACAGAAGTGGTTGATGATAAATATTTTACGGTACGGTCCCCCATTGTAGGGACATTTTTCAGGTCACCTACTCCTGGTGGAGAATCATATGTTAACGTAGGTGATGTGGTCAAGAAGGGTCAGATACTCTGCATAGTTGAGGCCATGAAGTTAATGAATGAGATTGAGGCAGAGATAGATGGAAAGATCGTGGAGGCATTGGTGGAAGATTCCCAGCCTGTTGAGTATGGAAAGGCACTTTTTAAGATAGAGCCTTTATAATTATGTTCCACAAAATTCTTATAGCAAACCGCGGGGAGATTGCCCTCCGTATAATTCGCGCATGTAAAGAGCTCGGGATAAAGACCGTGGCGATCTATTCCACTGCTGATGAGACCGCCCTCCATGCAAGATTTGCCGATGAGAGGGTATGTGTCGGCCCGGCAGATAGTGCGCAGAGTTACAGGAATATCCCTAACATCCTGAGTGCGGCAGAAATAACTGATGCAGAGGCCATACACCCCGGTTATGGTTTTCTTGCTGAGAATGCCCATTTTGCTGAGGCATGTGAAGCAGCCGGTATTGTATTTATAGGCCCGACTCCTGACAATATTGCCCTTATGGGAGATAAGGCAAAGGCCAAGGAGACGATGACGAAATGCGGTGTTCCTATTATGCCTGGCAGCCGCGGCGTTGTCGCTACAGAGAAAGATGCTCTGGATGTTGTTAAAGAGATTGGATTCCCTGTAATAATAAAGGCGGTAGCAGGCGGCGGCGGCAGGGGGATGCGTGTCGTTCACAAGGAACAGGAACTGGTGAATACATTTCTGATGGCCCGGGCAGAGGCAAAGGCGTCATTCGGCAGCGACGATGTGTATATTGAAAAGTTCTTTAATAACCCCAAACATATAGAGGTTCAGGTGCTTGGGGACAGTTCAGGCAATGCCATTCATCTTGGAGAGAGAGACTGCTCGGTCCAGCGAAGACACCAGAAGCTGATCGAAGAAGCTCCCTCACCTGTGGTTGATGAGAAGATGAGGAAGAAGATGGGAGAAGTGGCTTTAAAGGCCGTAAAGTTTGTAAATTACGTAAGCGCTGGTACGATAGAGTTTCTTGTAGATGATCAGAATAATTATTATTTCATGGAAATGAATACCAGAATACAGGTGGAGCATCCAATAACCGAGATGGTGACGGGTGTAGACCTCATTAAAGAGCAGATAAGGATAGCTGCAGGTGAGAAAATACGATATTCACAAAAGGACATACGGATCAAGGGACACAGCATTGAGTGCAGGATTAACGCGGAGGATTCAGAGAAATTCACACCGTCTCCCGGTCTTATAACAGCGTACTGTGTACCTGGAGGCCCTGGTATAAGGGTAGATTCTGCGGCGTATGCCGGCTATACTGTACCTCAGTACTACGACTCTGTCATAGCAAAGCTTATAGCCTACGGTGAAGACAGGGAAGAGGCCATTGACAAAATGTGCCGCGCTCTTGATGAGTACGTGATTGAAGGTATCAAGACTACGATTCCATTCCACAAAATGGTCCTGAAAAGCCGGGAGTTCAGGGCAGGTAAATACTCTACCAATTTGGTTGAACATCTTTTTACCTCTAAGCGTTGAACCGTAATCCCCAATTTTCAAAGGGAGAAATTAGTTACCCCACTTTAGAAAAGGGGGGTCAGGGGGGATTTGAAAGGCCATTTCGAGTGAACCGGATTAAAGGCATATACCTTATCCTTGATCAGCAATATACAGCCAGGGACATTATATCCATAGCTGCTGATGCTATTGATGCAGGCATTGATGTATTACAATACAGAGAGAAGGGATTGCCCAAAAAGGATGCATTATGCACGGCAAAAAGGCTGCGTAACCTCACATCAGGTACAGGGATCCCATTTATTATAAATGACGACCCTGCCCTTGCCCTTGCAGTTGATGCGGATGGCGTTCATCTCGGACAGGATGACATCCCTGTTCATGTAGCAAGGCGGATACTGGGAGAGGACAAGATCATCGGCCTCTCTACACACAGCTATAATGAGGCAATGGAGGCCGGATCTTCCGGTATAAACTATATTGGTCTTGGTCCCATATTCAACTCTGGTACGAAGATGGTTACAGAGCCACTCGGTCCCGGGGTAATACGCAGGGTCAGGAATGCCATCTCCATTCCATTAATTGCAATTGGCGGTATCAGTAATGAAAATATTCAGGATGTAATAAGATGCGGCGCTGATGGAGCTGCAGTAATATCAGCCATCCTTTCATCGTCAGATATCAAAAAGAGTGTCCGCAATCTTAAGGAAAAGATCAGGGGACTTCATGGCGTCTGAACAGATCAGCATATTTAAATCTGTTATGTAAGGCAATGTCCCAATCACGGGAATGTCAGATAGGGTTTCTATTGTATCCTGGAAGGTTTTTTCTGCAAAATTGCCGCTCCCAGCCCTGCAATTACTTATGACAATGCCGCTTAAATTAATCTTTTTCGTCTTCAGACAGTGTATGGACAGCATCGTGTGATTAATGGAACCGAGATCGGGTCTTGTTACCAATATTACAGGTATATTGAGCAGCTTGATAAGGTCTGCAACAAAGAAGTCTTTTGTAACAGGAACAAGTACGCCCCCGATCCCCTCAACAATAACATAATCATGTCTTCTGCATAGTTCGTTGAAACAGTCTGCGATTTTGTTGATATCTATGACTATATTATGTTCTCTTGCCGCCGCGTATGGCGCCGCCGGTTCTTTAAACATGAAAGGAGTGATCAGCTCTTCGGAATCTTTAGACCCTGCGGCCCTGGCGAGGAAGAGTGAGTCTTCAGGTACAAGCCGCTCGTTATCGAGCATGCACCCCGTGTGTACAGGCTTCATGACCCCTACACTGATGTCCCTTACCCTCAATGCAGCTGCTATGCCAGCGGCCACAACCGTCTTACCAACGCCAGTGCCGGTGCCGGTTATAAAGATCCCCCGAGTCTTTTCCCCCTTACTCATTACTCATTGCTCATTGCTTCTCATAATATCCTGCTGTCAGTATTAAAGACCTGCCCGGAGATCCGGGTCATGTTAGACAGGTGATAAACAAACTCAGCAACCTCGCTGATGTCCTGTGACATCATAAGTGCATTGGAATTAATGATACTATCCCGGTCCTGTTCAGGTATTGACTCTGTCATAGCTGTTTTCATGAAGCCTGGAAGGATCGCATTAACATATATATTGAATCTTCCCAGTTCCAGTGCTGTTGACTTTGTTAATCCGATCAGACCGGCCTTTGCTGATGAATATGCACATTGCCCTGCATGTCCTTTTAACCCCACCAATGATGAAATATTAATGATATGTCCCTTTTTTTTCTTCATCATATATTTTGAAACTGCCCTTATTGTATAAAATGAACCTGTGAGATTAGTGGCGATAATGTTTTCCCATTCTGCCTGATCTGTTCTGATAAGAAGATTGTCTATGCTAATAGCAGCGTTATTAATCAATACATCAATATTGCCCCATCTTTCAGCAATCATATCAATCATGGATGTTACATCACCTGAAGATCTTACATCACAATAGAAAAGTCCGGCCTCGCCGCCATTTGACCTGACCATGCTGACCAATTCATCAGCGGCCTTTTTATTTTGATAATAATGAACGGCAACAGCAAACCCGCCTTCAGTAAACCTTAATGATAGTGCATGTCCGAGCCCGCCTGAGGCGCCTGTTATGATAGCAACCTTTTTCACCAGAGAATACCTGCTGTCTTATATCAGATTAATCCTAACTCTCTTCCGACATTTTTAAACACTTCAATACTGCGTTCAATATCTTCAAGGCTGTGTGCCGCTGTTACAGTTGTCCTTATCCTGCAACCCCCTTCCGGTACTGTTGGAGGACGTATCGGCGCAGCGTATATACCTTCATCAAATAATCTCTGTGAAAACCTAAGAGCCTTTTCCGTATCACCGACGTAAATAGGAATGATCGGTGTTTCACTCTGCATGGTATTATAACCTAGTGCCGAGAGCCCATCCCTGAATAAACGTGTGGTTACCCAAAGTACTTCAAGTAATTCTTCATCATTTTGGAGTATTCTTAATGCTGCTATTGACGCAGCCATGACAGAAGGAGGCAGGGCAGTAGTATAAATAAAAGTCCTCGCTTTATTTATAAGGTAGTTTTTCAACAGTGAGGTTCCTGCAGCATACGCCCCAAACGAACCAAGGGCCTTGCCGTATGTTCCCATCTGTATATGAGAACTGTTGTTGACCCCGAAGTGTTCAAATGAACCCCGGCCGGAACGCCCGAGGACACCAGTTGCATGTGCATCGTCAACTATAAGTATGCCTTCAAACTCTTCAATCACCTTTACTATATCATTTAATGGTACTATATCACCGTCCATACTGAAGACGCTTTCAGTAACTGCAATTCTCCTTCTGTAAGCCCTGTTTCCCTTCTCAGTAGTTTGCATAATCAATGACCTGAGATGCCCTGCATCCTTGTGTCTGTAGATAAATACCTTCGCCTTGCTCAGCCTGCATCCGTCAATTATGCTTGCATGGTTTAATTCATCGCTGAAAATTGCATCCCCTTCTGAGGCAAGGGCCTGGATAATGCCTGTGTTAGCCATGTATCCTGAATTAAACAGAAGAGCATCTTCAGTCCCCTTAAATTGTGCAGTGGCGCCCTCGAGTGTCTCATGTAATTCCATATTGCCCGATACAAGCCTTGAAGCCCCTGCTCCGGTTCCATACTTCTTCACTGATTCAATAACTGCCTCTTTTAATGAGGGGTGATCCGCAAGTCCAAGGTAGTCGTTGGAGCAGAGGTTAATATACTCTTTTCCCTCTATTATGATCCTTGATGATTGAGCTGAGTCAACCCTCTTAAGCACTCTAAGGAGATGTGAATCTTTTAGCTCTCTTAATTCATGAAGTAATTCGTTATCAATGTTCATCAGGTTAAGGAGTAACCCTTCCACCTATTATCACTGGTTGTTTTTCAAGATAATATATATATTCTTGCAAATTAAATCCCTGAAGGTTTACAAAGAATACCCTTCCGCCTATCATGTTCCCTCTCTTCTTCATGTTAGTCATACGCATATATCCGCTATTTCGTGAGGCAACGTATCCGGTAGTATATTCAGGATCATCAGACCAGCATAGCTCAGCAACTGATTCATTTCTAACCGCAACCTTAGTAGCAATGGCAAGTGCATCCATAACCCTTCTGTGAAAGATACCCTCTTCCATCAGACTTTTTATTATCGAGAGCCTTTCATCACTGGTGAAGTCAGCACGTGTAACCCTGACACCCCTTGATGAATCTGGTTCCACCCGCTCTCCTGTCGCTGCGTCCATGATGATTGCTCCCCGCATATTTCTGCGGTCTGGAGAAGGACCAGTGCTGAGCAGATAAAACGCCCTCTCAATTGCGGGAGAGGATACTCCATTCATGTTGAGGATGTCAGAAGATATCGCTGCTGCTTCTTCAGGTCGTGATGAATTAATCGTTCCTATAGTGAGAGGTGGAGTATATACAACAGATGAAGGGTCAATTGTATCTACAGAAAAAATGATACTGTCAGGCATGTTATAAGAGGATATAGACTGATGCAACAGTTCAGGAATTACCTGCACAAAATCCCCATTCACAAGACGTTCAGCTCCGGACATATGCCCGTCATTTAATGAGGCACGCATTCGAACGCTATAGAGACTCAATTGTCAGGCCCAGGTCTTTTAACATTTGCAGGTCTTTATGAGGTTCCCTGCCGCTCCTCGTCAGATAATTTCCTATCATCATGCCATTGGCGCCGCTCGCAAAGATGAGTGGATGAAGGTCATGCAGTGCAGTCATCCTCCCGCCGCACACCCGAATTTCCTTGTCAGGCATCAGGAGTCTGAGCATGGCAATTGTTTTAAGTGCAGCAGCAGGCTCAATGGGTGTTATATGGCCCAGGGCAGTGCCTGAGGGCGGCATAAGAAAATTTACCGGCACTGAATCTGCATCCAGTTCCATCAGGGCAAATGCCAGCTCAACCCTCTGTTCAATTGATTCCCCCATGCCGAATATCCCTCCGCTGCATGTGGACAGACCGGCCTCCTTTGCGACTGCAACCTGTTCAATCCTGTCCCTGTATGTGTGGGTTGTGCATATTGACGGAAAATATGATTCTGCTGTTTCGAGGTTGTGATGGAAACGTGTCAAACCTGCATCCTTCATTGCAATCATCTGCTCCAGGGACATGGCCCCAAGAGTCGCGCAGACTTCGATACCAACTTCAGTTCGTATCTTTTTCGCAGCATCACAAAGCCTATCCAGTTCCCTGCTGTTAGTAATGCCGGCGCCGCTTGTGGCAAGACAAAATTTTACAGCCCCGTTAGACTTAGCCGACCGTGCACCTTCCAGGATTACATCCAAAGATAAAAGAGGGTATGTAGCTGCATCTGATGAAGCATAGACAGATTGGGTGCAAAAGGAACAGTCTTCACTGCATCCTCCTGACCGGGCATTAATCACAGAGCAGAGTTCTATTTTGCTGCCGTTGTAAGTTTGACGCACCCTCTCTGTCAATGCCAATAAGTATGACAGGCAGCTGTTATCAATCTGTAATATGAATTCAGCCTCATCATGCGTTATCCCCTTGCCCGACAAGGCTTTTTCACATATGGTGTCTATTTGTTCTCTCATAGAAATGCGTAAATTGATACAGGCATTAATCTTGCAAAATATATTCTCGAATATTATTACAGGAACTGTTGATTGTCAACATGATAGTGGTTATATAAAGTTGACAAGCATGTAGTTGGGCATGTAACTAATTTACGGCGTTCATCGGAAGGGTTACAAGTTACTTGACATCCCTTTGAATACTAAGATAATATTAAAGTAAATTCAAGGGTTATAACTTTTTTAGCGGGGGTGCAAATGTTCGAAAGATTTACTGACCGCGGAAGAAAAATCATTATCCTGGCAAGGGAAGAGGCTGAAAAGCATCAGAATGATTACCTTGGGACCGAGCATCTGTTGCTTGCTATCCTGAGAGA
>JADLDG010000052.1 GCA_020846775.1 Nitrospirota bacterium | reverse complement strand
GGGCATGCCCATTGACAATCATCACAGCCGAATATCCTGTTGCCTATCATTGATTTTAATTCCTCAGGGATGGCTCCTTTTAGTTCACCAAGCAGATACGAGATGCAGCGCCTCGCGTCAATAATATAAGGTGCGACGATAGCGCCCGTGGGGCATGCATCCATGCACCCTGTGCACTCCCCGCAGCCATCAGTCAAAGGTTTATCAGGCTCGAGCTCTGTATCAAGGAGTATTACCCCGAGCAGTAGCCATGAACCTGCATCAGGGCTTATAATAAGTGAGTTCTTACCCATCCATCCTATACCGGATTTAACAGCAAATGCCTTTTCAAGGACAGGGCCTGTATCTGTATAAATCTTACCCTGGGCTTTACCTCCCGTCATTTCATTGATATGAATGAGAAATTCTCTTAACCTTGACTTGATAACATCGTGGTAGTCTTCATTAAGTGCATAATTGGCTATATAACCTGTCCTGGAATTATCAAGACTTTCTCTATGATATTCTCCCGGATAATAATTCATAGAGACGACTACTACAGATTTGACTTCAGGGAATATGAGGAAAGGATTTGAACGCCTTTCAGGAGATTTTCCCAGGAATTTCATCTCACCTTCATAACCGTCCTTCAGCCATTCCCGAAATCTGCTTCCCCACAGGGATACATCAGGAGTGGCAATGCCAACATGCTGGAAGCCCAAGCGTGTGCCAATGTTCTTAATGTCAAGGGTAGGTAGTTTGATGTCTGTCAATCTGATATCCAGGTAGTAAGATTAAAATATATAGCACTATCAAAGAGATGTTTCAAGAGGGAAAAACCTGTAAATCCATAACTTGACAATTTCGTCATTTTCCATGAAAATGGCCATACACTTCATTGTTTTTCCTTATACGCGCCTGTAGCTCAACTGGATAGAGCGTCGGACTACGAATCCGCAGGTTGGGGGTTCAACTCCCTCCAGGCGCACCAATGTTTTACACCTCAAAATCTGCGACTCGCCTTTCAGAGCATATCTTCTCGATAAACTCAACTACCTTAACATGTTCAGGATGTATGCGATAAGCCTCCAGTGCCTGCATGTCATCAAATTCAGAGTAGAGGGCTATATCAGAGGCGCTGGCAGATGCACCGATATTTATCCCTACTTCAAGGCACTTTACCACAGGTATTTTCTTCGAAAGGGATTCTAACAATGTCTTTAACTCCTGCAAGTTATCTTCTTTACCCTTGCCCAGGGCTGATTCTTTTAGTCTGAACATTACTATGTGTTTTATCATTTTCCCTCCTTATAGTCTCCAGTGAGTGACGTCTTCATATATTACATCATAAGATGCAGATATTCCAACAGCGATAGTGTAAAGCCGTTCCACGTTATATAAGTAAGATGTTATAATGTGTGCTATTAACCTTGGCTCATATGGAAACATGACAAGGAGTTACGAAGTGCATCAATAGGGCAAAAAATATGGATATTTTCACTATATTAATTATTGCGATCGGTCTTGCAATGGATGCCTTTGCAGTCTCTATTGCCAGCGGGATTGCTATGAAGACGCTCCATGTGCAGAGGGCGCTTACCATAGGACTTTTCTTCGGGACATTTCAGGCCTTTATGCCGGTACTTGGCTGGTTTGCAGGACTTCGCCTGAGGGACATGATCTCCAGCATTGACCACTGGATTGCATTCCTGCTCCTCAGCGCCATTGGAGCAAAGATGATATATGAGGCAAGGAAGATAGAAGAGACAGAAAAGGAGGTAGCGGCATTTAGTATATATATCCTCTTTGTGCTCTCCATTGCAACAAGTATAGATGCCCTTGCCGTTGGACTCGGATTTGCCTTTCTCGATATATCCATCGTTACCCCTGTAATTGTAATCGGTCTGGTAACATTCGCCCTGTCCTGCATAGGGGTATTAATCGGAGGGAAGTTCGGACACCTTTTTGAGAAGAAGATAGAGATTGCCGGTGGAATAATCCTCATTGCCATAGGTACAAAGATATTGTTGGAGCATTTTGGTGTATTAGGTTAGAGGGACGTCTCCGCCTGTGCCTTTAACTTCCGTAGGATATAAGGTATAATATTCTTATCTATCCCATCATTGGAAAAAATCATCAGAGATTCTTATGCCGCATGGAGGTCCGATGATTGTACTGACCGTAAATACAGGCAGTTCTTCGGTTCGACTTTCTCTTAAGCAGTGGAGTAGTCAGGAGTCTTTTAAATCTATAGGGTCAGTGCGATACGACCACGGAGACGGTGAACGTGACGATTTACTGCACAGCTTCCTAAATTCGCATGGTATAAACGAAGTAGATATTGTATCCCATCGCGTAGTACACGGCGGTTCAACACTTGTCAGCAGCCGGATTCTCGATGATGGATCTGTGGCTGAGATAAAACGTCTGGAACTGCTTGCCCCGCTGCATAACAGACACGCAGTTGAGTGGATTCAGACATCAATTAAAATAGTCGGAAAGTCTGTACCGCAGGTCGGAGTTTTTGATACTGCATTTTATTCAAGCCTTCCTGCAGCAGCGTCTTCATATGCGATACCTGACGAACTCAGTAAGCGATATTTTATACGCAGATATGGTTTTCATGGGCTTGCCCATCAGGCGATGTGGCAGAGGTGGTGTGAACTTCGACCGGATCTACTTTATGGCGGCCGTGTAATCTCCCTTCAGCTTGGCGCTGGTTGTTCAGTGACTGCTACAGACCGCGGGGTTGCAATGGATACGTCTATGGGATTTACACCGTCAGAGGGCCTGATGATGGCGACACGATGCGGAGATATTGATTCCGGGCTTGTCACCTTTCTTCAACGTATGGAAGGACTGACGCCTGAGGCTGCAGATCATCTGCTGGAAAAAGAATCAGGGTTGCTGGGTGTCTCAGGGATCAGCAGTGATATGCGTAAGCTGATTAATTCTGACAGTCCTGATGCATTACATGCGGTAAATCTTTTTTGTTACCGGGCGCGCAAATATATCGGTGCCTATATGGCTGTTCTGGGTGGTGTGGATGGGATACTCTTTGGCGGGGGTGTCGGTGAAAATGTTGCGCAGGTGCGTAAGGGTATCCTTGACGGGATGGAGTGGTGCGGCATTGTCCTGAATGATTCTGCCAACATGAATACAATCGGTTCAGAGGGACGGATAAGCGATGCACAGGGACAAGCAGAGGTGTGGGTCATTCCGGTAGATGAGGCGGGGGTTCTTGCACGCGAGGCTGTCAGGATAATAAACAGGCAATGAGAAATGGGCAGCACGGATTTGAAAGATCATTTTCTGGTAAAAAATAAAAAGGGGGAATTAAAATGGATGCAGTAAAGAATCAGTCACAGAATCATTCGCAGAAGAATGATATTCATTCAAATGAAATGACCGGACCTCTTAATGCAGATGAATTACGACGTATCAATGCATACTGGCGGGCCGCGAATTATCTCTCCGTAGGCCAGATCTATCTAATGGACAATCCTCTCCTTAAAGAACCTCTGAGTCTTGAACATATAAAACCGCGCCTACTTGGTCACTGGGGAACGACTCCGGGACTCAACTTTATTTATGCCCACCTGAACAGGGTTATTAAAATTAACGACCTTAATGTTATATATATTACAGGCCCCGGACACGGTGGTCCCGGCCTGGTGGCAAATACTTATCTTGAGGGGACGTACAGTGAAGTTTATCCGCACATATCACAGGACGAAGAAGGTATGAAGAGATTATTCAAACAATTTTCATTCCCCGGAGGCATTCCGAGTCATTGTGCCCCGGAGACGCCAGGCTCCATTAATGAAGGGGGAGAGCTCGGGTATGCCCTTTCTCATGCCTTTGGGGCTGTATTCGATAATCCTGACCTGATCGCGGCCTGTATAGTGGGTGATGGTGAGGCGGAGACAGGTCCGCTGGCGACTTCCTGGCATTCAAATAAGTTTCTTAATCCAGGGCGTGACGGCGCAGTGCTGCCGATTCTACATCTGAATGGATATAAGATTGCAAATCCTGCAGTGCTTGCGCGGATAAGCAGGGAGGAGTTGGAGGACCTCTTTATTGGTTATGGATATAAGCCTTACTTTGTGGAGGGGTCTGATCCAAAGATTATGCATCAGGTTATGGCTGCAACACTGGATTTAGTAATGGCCCAAATAAAGGCAATCCAGGATGACGCCCGTTCCAATACGAATGTTAAACGTCCGCAGTGGCCAATGATCATACTTAGAACACCAAAGGGGTGGACCGGACCAAAGGAGGTGGACGGTCTCAAGACAGAGGACTACTGGCGCTCCCATCAGGTGCCGCTTTCTGAAATGGCCACAAAACCTGATCATGTCAGGTTATTGGAGGCATGGATGAAGGGCTACATGCCGGAAGAGTTGTTTGATGTCAGAGGCAGGTTGGTGCCGGAACTGGAAGAACTGGCTCCACTTGGCAGCCGCCGTATGGGAGCTAATCCACATGCAAACGGAGGGGTTCTACTCAGTGGCCTTAAGATGCCGGAATTCCGTCAATATGCCCTTAATGTCCCTCAGCCGGGTCAGGTTACAGGTGAAGCAACACGTGTGATGGGGACTTTTTTAAGAGATATTATGAGCCTCAATATGGATACAAAGAACTTTCGAGTGATGGGCCCTGACGAGACGGTTTCCAACCGTCTCGGAGCAATTCTGGAGGTTACTAACAGGACGTGGATGGCAGATACCCTTCCGGAGGATGATCATCTTGCACCAGACGGACGGGTTATGGAGATTCTCAGCGAACATACCTGCCAGGGCTGGCTGGAAGGATACCTTCTAACTGGAAGGCACGGTCTTTTTTCCTGCTATGAGGCATTTATTCACATAGTAGACTCAATGTTCAATCAGCACGCCAAGTGGCTCAAGGTGGCAAAGGAAATCCCATGGAGGAGGCCGGTCGCATCACTCAATTATCTGCTGACTTCACACGTCTGGCAGCAGGATCACAATGGTTTCTCACATCAGGACCCCGGTTTTATTGATGTTGTGCTGAACAAAAAGGCGGACATAGTTCGAGTATACTTCCCTCCGGATGCCAACTCCCTCCTCTGTGTTACAGACCAGTGTCTGCGGAGCCAGGATCTGATTAACGTGATAGTTGCCGGCAAACACCCTATGCCGCAATGGCTCGACATGGATTCTGCCGTCAAGCACTGCAGCGCCGGTATAGGGATATGGGAATGGGCGAGCAATGACAAGGGGAGTGAACCTGATGTCATTATGGCATGTGCAGGTGATGTCCCGACACTTGAGACCCTTGCGGCAGTTGATATCCTGCATCAGCATGTCCCTGATCTGAAGATACGGGTGATAAACGTTGTTGACCTTATGACCCTGCAGCCGAAGGAAGAGCATCCGCATGGCCTGTCTAACAAAGACTTCGATACACTGTTTACCACTGACAAGCCAATCATCTTTGCATATCACGGCTATCCCTGGCTGATACACCGCCTGACATACCGCCGCACTAACCATAAAAACCTCCATGTCCGCGGCTATAAAGAGGAAGGGACTACGACGACGCCATTTGACATGGTAGTGCTGAATGACCTTGACCGATTTCACCTCGCGGGTGATGTTGTCGAAAGGTTGCCGGGATTAGCGCACATAGCCGCATACGTAAAGCAGTTTGTGCGGGATAGACTTATCGAGCACAGGGAGTACATCAACAAACATGGCCAGGACATGCCGAAGATTCGAAACTGGATCTGGGGCGAAACGATGTAGACTGTTTTGAATACCAGTTGACATACCTTCTGTCAAGAGGATCGCAACACGGAAGATACGTTCACATGGTTAGAGGACTATATATAGCTCCATCTAACATCATTACTGTAAAGAGGATTGAACCCACGGCATGAATAATATTTAAGTGCCTGATTTCCTTTTCCTGATCTTATTATCCATATATAAGGATTAAGTGATTGCACTCATAACATCAGGACAAAAAACTCTTGACATACTTTTTCCCAGTTGATATAGTTATATCCGACCCCTTTAGTCGGATACTGTATTGGTCGGATATAATTGCAGGAAGTCCTGAAGTGTGAAAATATGCTGAAACTTACAAAAAAGATAGATTACGGTCTGATGGCAATCGCCTATATTGCCTGGAATCAAGGCGAGAGGGTGGTAAATACTAAGGAGATTGCTGAGGTTTACAGTATTCCTGTAGAGCTGCTGGCAAAGATACTCCAGCGGATGGTAAAAGGCGGATTGATTACGAGCCTTAGCGGTCCAAAGGGCGGGTACTCTCTTAGTGCAAATCCCTCAGATATTACAGTTGCACAAATTATTGAGGCAGTGGAAGGGAATATAAATATATTAAATTGCTCAGAAGAAAGAAATGGCAGATGCTATCAGTTTGACAGGTGCAGTATTCGTTCACCAATGCAGAGGCTTGAGCACAGGATATTGGAGATGCTGGATACTACCACTCTCGAGGAATTGATTGAGAAGTTTGAGCTTAAAGAGGTTTAAAAGGAGGAATATATGAATTTACCTATCTACATGGACAGCCACTCTACCACACAGGTTGATCCAAAGGTCGTCGAAGAGATGCTCCCTTATTTTACCGTTCACTTCGGTAATGCCGCGAGCCGTAATCACAGTTTTGGCTGGGATGCAGACAAGGCAGTAGAAGTAGGGCGGGAGCGGCTTGCTAAGATCATAAACGCAGAGTCAAGGGAGATAATCTTTACCAGCGGTGCAACTGAATCAAATAACCTTGCGCTGAAGGGTGTGGCAGAGATGTATGTGGAGAAAGGTAATCATATAATCACACAGGTAACAGAACACCGCTCCGTACTGGATCCGGCAAAACGGCTTGAGAAATCAGGAATGAATGTGACGTTCCTTCCTGTTAATAAAGATGGGCTGGTAGATCCTGAAGATGTCAGGAAGGCAATTACTGACAGGACAATACTTATATCAATAATGCTGGTCAATAATGAGATAGGTGTGATCCAGCCTGTTGAAGAGATTGGAAAGATTGCAAAGGAAAAGGGTGTACTCTTTCATTGCGATGCTACGCAGGGTGTTGGAAAGATCCCAGTAGATGTTCAGTCAATGGGGATAGACCTGTTGTCATTTACAGCCCATAAGTTATATGGACCGAAGGGCGTTGGTGCACTCTACGTAAGGAGGAAGAATCCCCGTGTACGACTCTCTGCAATGATGGATGGGGGAGGACATGAGCGCGGTATGCGTTCAGGCACTTTGAATGTCCCGGGTATTGCAGGATTCGGTAAGGCATGCGAGATTGCCATGGAGGTTATGGAAGAGGAGTCAGCGAGGCTCCTTAATCTAAGGGAGAGATTGCGTAAGGGCATCATGGATTCACTGGATGATGTTGACCTTAACGGTCATCCGACAAAAAGGATGCCTGGCAACCTCAATCTCAGCTTCGCATATGTTGAGGGGGAGTCGTTCCTGATGGGATTAAGGGAAATTGCGCTTTCTTCAGGATCTGCCTGTACCTCAGCGACTCTGGAGCCTTCCTATGTGCTGCAGGCGCTTGGTGTGAGTACTGAACTGGCCCACTCCTCCGTACGTTTTGGGCTTGGCAGATTCAACACTGAGGAAGAGGTGGATTATGTTATTAAAAGGGTTGTGGAGACAGCTAACAGATTGAGAGAGATGTCTCCATTGTATGAGATGGTAAAGGCAGGTGTTGACCTGAAGCAATTCAAATGGAAGAAGGATTAAAGGGAGGTGTTTTAAAATGCAATATAGTGATGAGGTAATAGACCATTATAATAATCCGAGGAACGTGGGAAGCTTTGAGAAGGATGAGAAGGATGTAGGGACAGGTATTGTCGGGGCCCCTGAATGCGGTGATGTCATGAAACTGCAGTTAAAGATTGACAATGGGGTCATTACGGATGCAAAATTCAAGACATTTGGTTGCGGCAGTGCCATAGCAAGCTCCAGTCTGGCGACTGAGTGGGTAAAGGGGAAGACTGTTGACGAGGCGATGGAGATCAAAAATACCGAGATAGTGGAAAAACTCCAGTTGCCGCCTGTCAAGATACACTGCTCTGTACTTGCAGAAGATGCTATTAAGGCCGCCATTGAAGATTATAAGAGCAGAAACGGGAAATAGTAACAAGAACTTTATGTCTCTTTTTAAGGAGGTTAAACATGGAAACTACCACAAATCAGCCGGTAATATTAACGGAAAATGCAATTAAAGAAGTTAAAAGGATTATGGAGACAAATAAAATATCGAGCGGAGGACTGAGGGTAGGTGTTACCGGCGGAGGTTGTGCCGGTTTTACTTATACCCTGAATTTTGATAATGAAATAGCATCGGATGACCAGGTCTATGAGGTGGAGGGGGTAAAGATAATCATTGATATGAAGAGTTCGCTTTACCTGGCTGGCACTACGATAGATTATGCCAGTGGACTCACCGGAGGAGGGTTTAAGTTTGTAAATCCTCAGGCGAAGGGAAGCTGCGGCTGCGGAACTTCTTTTTCGGCATAGTACGACAATAGGAATATATGGAAACCAGGTTATCTGACAGTAAAAATTCCGGGGAAACTGAACATAATAAAGTCAAGATTACCTTCCTCCCGCAAAATACATCGGTAGAGGGAGAGGAGGGTAAGTCTATACTGGATATTGCCCTGGAACATGACGTAGAGATTGATCATAACTGCGGAGGGAATGGCGCCTGCACGACCTGTCATGTCATAGTTAAGGAGGGGATGAATAATCTCTCTGAGGCTGAAGATGGTGAAAATGATATGCTGGATAATGCTGTCGGTGTAACGCTTACATCCCGTCTCGGCTGTCAGGCGCATGTTTATGGGGATGTTGTGGTAGAGATACCGGGGAAATGAGACAGTTGGAGGGCTTATGAAACTTACCTGGAAAGATTCAGAGGAAATAGGTATTCAACTATCTGATAAATATCCCGGCACAGACCCCCTTACCATCCGGTTTACAGACATGCATGCGATGATAGTTTCACTGCCTGACTTTTCCGATGACCCTAAGAAATCTAATGAGGGTATATTGGAGGCGATACAAATGGCATGGTTTGAGGAGTATAAGAGCAACCGGTAAAATAATCAGGTAAATATTATAATTGCCGCATTATTACGGCCTTTCTAAGTGTCTCATAAGGGGTACCGTACCCGCCCTCCAGCAGCCTTCGTGCACTCATTATCAGCGAAATGGTAACAGGAGAATCATAAGCTGTTTCTAAAAGTGTAGACCCACCGCCAGTTGACCTGAACCCCATATCAAGTTTCATCCCTCGATCCTTCTCATACGCAGAAGTCATGAAGTTTGTGCTGCCTCCCCCGATTTCTTTTACTGCGTCTTTATTTGAATGAATTGAGTCTATTACCCTTCTCGTACCTTCTGTATACCTTTCATCATCTGCGCCGAGCGGCCCATTCCAGACTATGGTCCGGGCCTTCTCCAAGATGCCGGTGTACAAGTCCTTTGTCCGGTCTCCGATGTCCACTATCTCATCATCATCAAGCAGTTCATGCAGCTGAATAGACCTCAGGATGGAGCTGCCTCTCTTTACTGCATAATCTACAGGTAATATCAGTCGTCTGCCATCTAAAGGGTTTGTGTCTCTGAACTGGAAGTTGTTATACAATCTTAATAACCCCTGTGCGAGATTTATCTCTTCTGTATCGTATTTATAACCACCCTCCTCAGAAGATTCATATCCTTTAAGCCTCACCTCCCGAAGACCTCTAAGGTCCTTTTTTATGTCACCGGGCAGTCCCCTCAGATCCTCCTCTTTTAGCATAGTCAGTTGTGCGTATACGAATGCGTACATCAGGTGACCGCCCACGAGGACATAGTCTACAAGCTTCTCACCTATCTGAAGGTTAAGCTCAGGATTGAACATATTGCTCCAGTGAGTAGTCTTTTCTGCCCTTACTATAGCCCTCAAAAGCTGGAGGCTGTCTTCTACCTTGTCTCCTCCGACTATAACTATATAGGGGGAGCCGGGGATCTTGGTCCTGGCATGTGATTCAATCTCATCTACAAGCAGACTCCCTGCCAAACCTGGTATGTATTCATGAATCCTGTTTGAAGTAGTCTCTTTTCTGTGGGCTGTTCCGAATGAGTTCTGGATACTTACATCAACGACGGATGATAATGCCTTTGCGAGGGAATCTTGGTTTCTGGTTTCATCTGTATGAAACCTGATATTATCCAGTACAGGTACAACCCCATCTTTAAAAATACCTCTTATATAATCCGAATTAAATTGTTTTGAATTAAACATTCCCTTTTCAGGATCGAATCTTACAATCTCAACATTTTTTCCAATAGACCTGGAGAGCTGCCCTGCAATAGGGTCTAATGCGAGCAAGGGGTTATACCCTTTTGGCCTGCCTATATGTGTCACTAAAAGGGGGATGACGCCGGTATTTATCAACTCCTTTATGAATGGAGCTGCCTGAAGGATCCTGAATGGATCTGCAACCGTTGGAGTCTCGCTGTCACCATCGCAGTTTGTAAGCGGAACATTAAAGTCAGATTTTACAAGGGCAATCTTACCGGCAAGTTGCGGTAAGTAGTCAGCAGCTTTTAAGTAACCTAACATACCATCCATAATAAATATTTCCTGAGTCTGGCTTTGCTGCACTGCCTGGATTACAACACTGATGTCAGTTTTTCGAGGTAGCAGTGCAGAATAAGCGGGTCAATCTCATATATAATTCCGAATAACAGGGGACAAAGGAAGGCCAGTCCGGCAATCATTGCGGTCTCTGATGGGATTAAACTTAACCTCACGTTTCCCGGCGTTATCCTTGAGTCGTTAATAGCAATCAGGCGTTCAACCCTTGTTGTCAGGGAATTAGACTTGAGTGACGAAATAAATCCTGTTGCAAAATTATCGAGATGCCAGTTTGAGTTAGTGCCTGTTGTCATTTGCATTTTAAGTATAGCAGAAGCCACATCCATGGGTCTTCCCGTTTTCAATACAGCGGCCTCGTCTCCTATCAATTCTATCTCTTCTCTCCACCATCTAAACAGGAGATGAACATGAGGGAAAACAGTCAGTGTGTTTCGGCATAGTATCATCAAGCCTTTAAGAAAATTATCCTTCCTCCTGTAATGAGAGGCCTCATGTGATAAGACACAATTTAACTCATCCGGAGAAAGGGACTTCAATACGCCTGTTGATATAACAATTATTCCTGAGAGGTATCCCCACACGAAGCTGAACATGAGGGGTGTATCTATGATCTTGACCTTTGCGTTATTGAGGATATTTGCGAAATTTAGGGCAGAATATAATTCTGTCCCCGATAGATTCGCAAGACCGCCTATTTCCCGGCGCATCCTGAAATACCCCGCCAAAGAAACAACCGAACAGATGGCTGACATCAGAACAAGTATTACAGCAGCTGTCATCGCCACCTTGAACAAAGAAAATTCAGGGATGAAAGAGAAAATATAGCAGTATGGTTTATTCAGACAGGGCATCGGTCCGTCATGGCTCTTAACCAGGACAGGAGGGACAAAGGATGTCCCAACTATAAATATTGCTAATATAGTTGGTGCCACAATTGAAGTGAAAAATAACCTGCTCCTGATGTACACGGATGAAACTATTATTCTTGTGATAAAAGAGATAAAGAATAATATCAGAGAGATAAAAATGTTGAGGATAGTAAAATTAAGGAACAATAATCCAATATAATAGAGTTTTTCCATTTAATACCCAGGCCTATGCATTACGATACCATATGAGGCCCGCCTTGACAAGACAAGGGCGTATACTATTAAATAAGATGATTGGAATCTATGGTTAACGATAATAAATCCGGAAATTGTATTGCCTCAGAAAAACAGGCTGATTTTATTCAACCCTGCAAATCTGGACCACACCTCTGTATACCGGCCCTTGTGCCTGGTAATGACTCTCTCCACCTGTTTACAGAAGGGGATGTCCTGTATGAAGCTATGCTTGGTTCAATCTCAAGAGCAAGGAACAATATTCTCCTTGAAAGCTATATATTTAGTGATGATGAAATTGGTTGGAAATTTGCAGAGACTTTGGCAGAGAAGGCCCGTGCGGGACTTGAAGTCCTCCTCCACCTTGATGCAGCCGGTACACTTCTAAGAGGAGGACGCAAGTTAGGGAAATATTTAAGGGGACATAATGTTGATATAAAATGGTTTCACCGCTGGTCCTGGTTCGACCCCCTCAGATATAATCGTCGTCAGCACCGCAAGTTGCTTGTTGTGGATAAATCAGATGCCTACATAGGCGGGTTCAATATTCATCGCCAGAGTTCACATGCTGTCTTTGGCAGGGAGCGATGGAGGGATGCACATGTCCGTTTTGGCAATTCCCTTGCACTGCAGGCTGCAGAGATGTTTTATGCATTCTGGGATGGTGATGTCCGCTGGACTATGCCTGAAAATAATGATGCCACAAGTGTACTTGTGCCTAACAGTACTGCTGAGTGCCGGTATCTTCTGAATTGTTTTATCATTTCCATGCTGGTATCTGCAAGACACTTTGTTTATCTGACTACCCCCTACTTTGTCCCGGATAACAGGACGCTGAAGGTGCTTACAGATTCTGCCGGCCGCGGAGTGGATGTGCGTATCCTTGTTCCTGCAAAGTCTAATGTACCATTGGCGCACTGGGCAGGTCACCATCTTTACTCAACCCTCTTGAATGCAGGGGTACGAATTTACGAATATCAGCCGGGGTTGATGCATGCAAAGACTATTGTAGTTGATAATTCGTGGGGTACAGTGGGGTCTTCTAATTTCGACTACCGCAGTTTTTTTAGCAACTATGAACTTAATATGATAACCAGGGACAACGTATTATGCCGTAAGCTCAGAAATCATTTTCTTGAGGATTTATCCCAGGCGGAAGAAGTCACCGACGGGCGCTGGTCGGCAAGGGGTCTGACTTCACAAATCTTAGAATCCGCCGGCTGGCTTCTTCGCCGCTGGCTCTAAATTATGTGCAGGGACTTTCCCGAGTTCCTGAATTGTTCCAGTGCAACATCGAGGTCATCTTTTGAATGTGCTGCAGAGATCTGAACCCGTATGCGAGCCTGTCCCCTGGGTACCACAGGATAACTGAATCCGACTACGTATATCCCTCCTGCAAAAAGTAATGATGCCATGCTGGCTGCAAGTTTTGCATCTCCAAGTATGACAGGAATTATTGGATGCACTCCTTCTTTTATACTGAATCCCATGTCCCTTAATCCCTTCCTGAAATAAACTGTATTATCCATAAGTTTACGGCGAAGCCCCGATCCCCCCTCTATTATATTAAGTCCTTCCAAAGTTCCTGCCGCAATTATTGGTGGAAGTGTATTTGAAAACAGGTAGGGCCGTGATCTCTGGCGCAGGAGTTCGACAACCTCTTTCGTGCTGCCTGTAAACCCTCCGCAAGCCCCCCCCATAGCCTTTCCAAGTGTGCTTGTTATAATATCTACCTTACCCTCTACACCACAATGTTCTATTGAACCCTTTCCATTAGGACCCAAAAAACCTGTTGCATGGGAATCATCCACCATTACAATGGCATCATATTGATCTGCCAGGATGCAAATGTCACTCAAGGGTGCTACATCTCCGTCCATAGAAAAGACTCCGTCAGTAGCAATCATGCGGAATCTGGAATCAGCGGCATCTTTTAATCCAAGTTCAAGGTCATTCATATCTATGTGTCTGAAGCGAATCCGCTTTGCCTTGCACAGTCTGATTCCGTCTATAATAGATGCGTGATTTAATTCATCGCTTAATATTGCATCCCGTTCATCCAGCAGTGTTTCAAATAATCCTGTGTTGGCATCAAAGCAGGATGTATATAGGATTGTATCTTCAGACCCGAGAAATTGAGAGAGCCTCTGCTCAAGTTCCCTGTGAACAGCCTGCGTCCCGCAGATGAAACGGACAGACGACATTCCGTAACCCCATCTGTCCAGGGCGGCTTTTCCGGCTGCGACTATTTCAGGGTGGTTTGAGAGGCCAAGGTAATTATTTGCACACATGTTAATGACCCGTTTACCCCCGGCCTGGATGGAGATACCCTGAGGGGAAGAAAGGATGCGTTCTTCTTTGAACAGGCCCGCCTCTCTGATGATATTGAGTTCACTTTGCAGATATTCTTTAAATCTTGTAGGCATAGGTTAAGACGATTTGTTAATCCGAAAATACACCGTTCAAATCCCCCCTGCCCCCCTTTTCTAAAGTGGGGTACTTTATTTCCCCCTTTGAAAAAGGGGGATTAAGGGGGATTATTTTCATGTACCTTTGTGATCCCGCGGTTCATGACGGGCTATCTACATCATCATCACTACCTTCACTGCTTTTTTAGGTCTTTCCATCAGCAGCGCAAACGCCTTTTCATAGTCATCAAATGCGAGTTTATGAGTTATCACCGGAGATATATCAAGCCTGCCTGACTTTAACAGATTGTGCATCCGCTCCCATGTATCAAAGATTATACGCCCATTTATACCATACATGGTAATCCCCTTGAATATTATCTGATTTGTAAGGTTTATCTGTACCGCTGCTGGAAAAAGCCCAAACAAAGAGATCCGTCCCCCTTTTCTCAAGAGTCTCAAACCCTGTTTCAGCCCCTTTTCACTCCCTGACATCTCAAGTACGACATCTGTACCATTTCCATTTGTTATATCCATAATCCTGTGTTCCAGGACATCGTCATCTCCATGGAAAATAGAGTCAGCCCCCATCTTTCTGGCTGTATCCATGCGTGATGGATGATGGCCGATTAGTCCGATCCAGCTTGCACCTGAAACCCGCGCAATACCTGCAGCAAAAAGCCCTGTTGGCCCGTCGCCAACTATTAATACTGATTTTCCTGCTACAGGTTCAACAAGTGTACAATATACGGCATTTCCCAACGGGTCCTGCACTGATGCAAATTCAGGAAGTACATCAGGGTCATTTTTCCATACCCCCCGTGCAGGTATGGCTGCATACTCCGCAAAACAACCATCCCTGTCCACACCAAGTATCTCAAGGTTACTGCAGATATGCTGCTGTCCTATTCTGCACTGGAGGCATTTGCCGCATACAACGTGGCTGTCTGCCGACACATAGTCACCGGCTGAGACATTCTTAACGGACCGCCCGACCTCTGCTACCTCACCTGCAAACTCATGTCCCAGGATAAGCGGCAGCCTGTTAATCCGCATTTGCGCCCATTCGTTCCATTTATAGATATGGAGGTCAGTGCCGCAGACAGACACCGCTTTTGTCTTTATGAGTACCTCATCATCTCTTACAGCGGGGATACTTACATCTGCCATCTCAAGACCGGGATTAGGTCCAAACTTGATTATGGCCTTCATTTTCTCAGTCAACCCAGCCCTCTTCATATTCACTTGCAAAGAAATCTGAAACTGTTTTTTTAATGTCAGTCGGGGTAAAAGGCTTTGCGAGGACCTTACATGAATTATCATCAAAGAACTTCATTGTGTCCGGATTAACCAAATCTCCAGTGATAAAGATTATCCTGTCTAACAGTACGGGTTTAATGTCTTTCACTTGGTGTTGCCCTTGCATGAATCTTCCTGGAAATGAGTCTTTCTGATTGCGATTGCCATTCGTCTTTCTATGCACCGTTTAATACTTGATCTTCTGTAGTGGCGGAAGTCCCAACCCCTTGCAGTATAAACTTTTTCAAGGAGTTGGCTCAAATGTTCCTCTGATAGTGCAGCGTCGGACATATGATGCCTCCTGCTCCACCATACTTTTGAATGGTAATCTACTTTATAGAGGGTGGAATGGTACTACCTGATTTCAGGTAGCAAAATAATATCAAATAATGTAAACTAACGTCAAGACAAATGTTCGTACTTAAAGGGTCGTAGTTAAAGGGTCTTGAAAGCGAAGGTTACTTGTAGTATAGTACCTGATCTAATGTCAGAAACAATAAAAATCAGGTGCCTGAGTGTCGTCTGAACGGAGAGAACATCTAAGGATATCGTTAACCGGAAAGATAGATATTAAGTCTCAGGGTATTACAGAACCTCTAAATTGCCAGGCAGTTAATATAAGTAAGGGAGGAGCGGCTATTTATTCAGAGAAGCCGTTTGAGATCAATGCAGATCTGGTGCTGACGATTTTCTTTAAAAATGCCGCTGAGAATTTCGAAGAGATCGCAGGTAAAATAAGGTGGATAAAGCCGGTTGGGAACATATTCGCAATAGGTGTCCAGTTTACAGAGATCAGCAGTGAAAGTCATCCGTTGATAAATTCGTATCTTGAATCAACTGATTAACGGATTCATATAAAAAACAACTGTCCGTTAAATACCGCCCCCGTAGCTCAGTCGGATAGAGCAGCGGTTTCCTAAACCGTTTGTCGGACGTTCAATTCGTCTCGGGGGCACCAAT
>JADLDG010000051.1 GCA_020846775.1 Nitrospirota bacterium | reverse complement strand
CTTTAGCCCGTCACCGCTGGATAATGTCCATGTCCAGCTTGTAACATAGTTTTGCCAGACATTGCCGGTATTGGAGCTTCTCATCTGGCTGCACCCTGAACCTGCATCACTGCAGGAGAAGGTTATGGCAGCGGAGGCGGATGTGGCATAAGGATCCCCATTGTTAATAGTAATGGTACCGGTAGGAGGTGTTGTGTCGGGCAGTGCTGCAGTTATATTGGATGTGCCTGCAGTAGTCTTTGCAACTTCTCCGGAATATGCACTTTCGATTGAGGAGGTATTGTAGGCTGTTGTAGCGAAATAATAGGTTGTATTATCGAACAAGCCGTAGACTGTGTAACTGGTGACATTTGACACATCCATGACAGTGCTGTAGTTACCTGAAGTAGTTCCATAGTAAACTTTATAACCAGCCAGGTCGGTTAAAGGAGACCCATCACTATTGGTAGTTGGCGGGTCCCAGGTCAAAATAGCCTGACCTGCACGCGCCGAATTAGTCGCCCCAATGCTAATAACAGAGAGGATGACAACAAGTATCAGAATAGACAAAATCCCCCTTAATCCCCCTTTTCTAAAGGGGGAAAGAGGGGGATTCAAAGCTGTATTAAATAATCGTTGTTTTACCAGGTGCATGTTTTCTCTCCAGGTTCCTGGCAAAAAAAAGCCGCCAGAGAAATTTCCCTCTGGCGGCTCGGCTGACGTAGGAATTTCCGAATTCCCTTAGTCCCGTTACTCTGCGTCACGATCTTTCGATAGCGTTGCTCTGAGCAAAGGCGATAAATTCCAAACTTATAAACAATCAGTATCAATAATTTGTTAATGCATAAATGATGCCAGCCCAATAGGGCACGGCTAACTCTTTGTGTGGCTACCCAGTTTAATTCATCTTCTCTAATTGTTAGAAGTTATTATCGTAGTTCACCATTAAAGGAATATTAAAACTGTACATAGATGCTTAAAAGCTTAATTGCACGGCCGAAAAGCTCATGCCTGTCCAGTGAGGAGTCGAAGGAGTGATGAGGTTAGTATTTTCATGCGCCTTTGCAAGGCTGAGTCTTACAAGGTTATATCTTAATGTCTAAGTCTGATATGGTTCAAGCGATTCGATCATCTGTTTATTCAGGCAGACGAAGCCTGTTTTCCTCTCACCATGTCTTTATCATTTAGCACATCAGACAGCCTTGTCCTGAGCTCTGGGACAAAGTATTCACCGGTGTAGGAAGAACTGGATGTTTTCATCCTTACAATAACCCGCTTGCCTTTTACTTTTGCCTGCATTGTTCACCTCCCTGCCCGCTATCCTATGATATTTGCATAGTGTGGGTCAAGTGATATTTCAAGGCATGCTGTATAAAAGGTATACAATGAATATTGATATAAATTGAATAGTTACATATTCCTATAGGTGCGAGAATGATCAATCTGTATAATCATTACACAAAAATTCATGCTAATTAGACAGATCTATATATCATTGAGTTAATGCGGCTTGCATTTTGTTATTACGGAGGCTATTATTACGCATGTGTTGAGTAGTTTTCAGTCCGATATCAGACATTGTGTGTGTAATTGGCTAATGGTATAGGATTTGCAATGATAGTGTAATATCTTTAAATCTACCACTTAAACGGAATCAAGGAGGTTCCCAATGGCACAACTAATAGACGCTTTTAACCGTAAGATAACCTACATCAGGATTTCAGTAACAGACCGATGTAATCTCCGGTGTGTTTACTGTGTCCCATCCTGCGGTACCATAAGCAGCATGCCTTCCAAGGACCTGATGTCATTCGATGAAATGCTCAAAATTATTAAAGTTGCAGCAAAAATGGGGTTATCCAAGGTGCGTATTACCGGCGGTGAGCCATTGGTCCGGAGAGGTGTGGTGGAATTCATAGCGGCCGTCAATAAGGTTGATGGTATAAAAGACATTGCTATGACTACTAATGGGGTTCTCCTTAAACAATATGCCCAGTCTCTGAAAAAGGCAGGGCTGAGAAGGCTTAATATAAGTTTGGATACATTTGATCCGAAAAAGTTTATGGAAATCACTAAGGGTGATTGTTTTGACAGGGTGTGGGAAGGTATCCTTGAGGCCGAACGCGTTGGTTTTGATCCTATAAAAATTAATGTTGTCCCCTCGAAGGGATGTAATGATAATGAGCTGGTTGATTTTGCAAAATTAACATTGACTAAACCTTTCCAGGTTAGGTTCATAGAATTCATGCCTGTTGATGACTGGGAAGGATGGAAGAAAAGCTTTATATCCAAGGGTGAGATGATGGAAAAGATTGAGTCTGCACTTGGGAAGCTTGAGCCGGTAACAGAGAAAGAAAGGTCAGGTCCGGCAAAGAATTACAGATTACACGGGGCCCCTGGTCAGGTTGGATTTATAAGTGCCATAAGTGAGCACTTCTGTGACACCTGTAACAGGATCCGTCTTGGCGCAGATGGTAAGATTAAACATTGTCTCTTCTCAGAGTCATACCTTGACTTCAGAGAGCCGATAAGGAATGGCTGCGATGATGCCGAGATAGAGAGGCTGTTATGTTCAGTTATGGAAACTAAACCTGAGGCTCATAACATAGATATGAATGCAGAGTCTCAGAAGTTCCTTCATTCCATGACCCAGATTGGTGGATAACATAGTTAATAAAAAAATGGGGACAGCGACTATTTATTTAGAGATTCTACAAATAAATAGTCGCTGTCCCCATTTTTTTAAGTTATTGTGAACTGGAAATGGCAGGTGTAAGTTATAACACCTGCCATTTTTTTGTGGAATTATTTCTCACGAATTTGATATACTGGTATGAATTTTGTAGTTTGAAATATAAGGATGTCTACTTTTTAAAGGAGGGGTTAAAGTGTCAGAGCTTACACATTTCAATGTAGAGGGCAGAGCGAAAATGGTAGATGTAAGTGAAAAAGCTGTTACTTCAAGGACTGCAATAGCAACGGGGAAGGTCTATATGCTTCCGGAGACATTAAAAAGGATACAGGATGGAAAGATCGCCAAGGGTGATGTACTCGCAGTGGCTCAGGTAGCAGGTATAATGGGGGCCAAGAAAACATCCGATATAATTCCGATGTGTCATCCGTTGTTGTTAACCGGTGTAGATATATCTTTTTCCGAGCATCCCGTACCCGATGAAAACGGGCTTTGTTCAGTGGGTATTACCGCAACAGTCAAGGTTGGCGGACAGACCGGCGTTGAAATGGAGGCGCTGACAGCGGCTTCTGTTGCCGCACTCACAATTTATGATATGTGCAAGGCTATAGATAAAGGGATGATCCTGAGTGAGATATGTCTTGAAAAAAAGACCGGTGGTAAATCAGGAACGTATATTCGGAAGCAATGATTATAAGAAGCAATGAGTAGAATAATTAGGCGAATTTCATGATAAAGACAGAAAATCTATCAAAGACATTTTCATCAGGGACAAAGGCTGTAGACAATCTCAGCATCAATGTTGAAGATGGAGAGATCTATGGCTTTCTGGGGCCTAATGGCGCTGGAAAAAGCACTACTATAAAGATACTTACAACCCTGTCGCGTCCTACGTCAGGCCAGGCATGGGTCGGAGGATACAATGTCCAGACTGAACCTGTAAAGGTAAGGTGTGCTATAGGATACGTGGCTCAGGAAACAGGAGTAGACTATTTCCTGTCAGGAAGGGAAAACCTCGTACTTCAGGGCAGGATGTACAGGATGGATAGAAAGACGATCAACAGAAGGGTTGATGAACTTCTGGAATTATTCAGCATTAAAGATTGCGCAGATCAGCTTGTCTCTACATATTCAGGCGGCATGAGGAGAAAACTTGATATCGCAACCGCCCTTATACATAACCCGAGGCTTATATTCCTCGATGAGCCGACCCTTGGACTTGACCCGCACAGCAGATCACAGTTATGGAACTATATACGCATGTTAAACCGGGACCTCAAGGTTACAATATTCCTTACTACCCATTATCTGGATGAGGCAGACAAGCTATCCAACAGGATAGGTATACTTCATAAAGGGAGCATAAAGATTATTGATACACCTGATAAGTTGAAAGACAGTATCAGGGGTGATTCGGTAAATCTCGAATTGAAGGGGAGTGCAAAGGACAAGGCTATTTCAATATTGAAGGGCGACAGCAGGGTCAAAGAAATCCTTCTTGAAAATGAGCATGTCAGGGTATATGTCAACAATGGCAGTGAAGCTATTCAGTGGATGATAAAGCTGCTTAACCAGAATGGCATAGATGTTTCGTCTCTCTCCATATCCAGGCCGAGCCTCGATGATGTTTATCTGAAATACAGCGGGGCCAGTTTCAAGGAAGGTGATTCTGAAGAAGGCGGCGAGCCATGGTGGGCCAAGTGGCAGAAGGCCGGATGGGGAAAGAACTGGAAGGGTGGCGAAGACTCCGGTCAGGATAGTCAGGAAGGCCAGGAAGGTGGTCAGCAGGGGTGGGGTAACGGCAGCAAGGAATGGGCAGGCAGCGAAAATAATGGTGATACAGTGCCGGAAAACGGGGACAAGGAGTGGGGAAAATGGTCTCCTGAAGAGATGACTGCATGGTGGAATCAGAACAAAAGTCAGGAAAGTGAAACGTCTCCGGATAATGGAAATACAAATGACATCGGAGAGGAAGCCCCTGAGGAAACAACAGAGTGGCTTGATAAATTTACGAAGGGAGTATGCGAAATGGAAAAGGATGATAAAGTGGAAGTTACAGCAGATAAAGGCAAGGAAGATATAAAGGACAAAGAAAATAAGGAGGAAGAGAATATAGAAGAACCGTGGAAGAAATGGCAGGGGACACCAGAGGCAGCAGAGTGGTGGGCCAAGCAGGGTAAGAAAGAGGGTTAAATATGGTTCAGCTTGTCAGCGATACATGGTATTTGTTCAACAAGTATTTACGAATAACACTTCGTATGCCTATGTGGGCGCTCTTTACTATTGTTCAGCCGCTCATATGGCTTCTTATATTCGGGCAGTTATTTAAGAAGATGGCATCTCTTCCGGGATTCCCTGAGGGACGCTATATGGACTTCTTCCTGCCGGGCGCTATTATTATGACAGTGCTTTTCGGTACATCATGGTCAGGTGTCAGCCTTCTCCGTGAAATAAATTTCGGGACTGTAGAAAAAATGATGGTTACACCTGTATCAAGAGTTTCTATTGTTATGAGCAGGGTCATACACACGGCAGTTACGGTCATAGTACAATGTCTTATCATAATGATCATAGCTATTATTTTTGGGGCGACAGTATCAGGGGTCAAGGGGGCAGTTTTAAGTCTGGTCATAGTATTTTTACTGTCACTCGGATTTTCGGGTATTTCAAACGGGCTTGCGATGTGGTTAAAGAGGGAAGAACCGCTGGTAATGCTTGGGAACATGATGACACTTCCTCTGATGTTTCTATCATCTGCCATGGTACCAAAGAGTTTTATGCCAGAATGGATAAAGATTGTTACAAAGATAAATCCAATAGATTACGCGGTGGAGACGACACGAGCCTTTTACAGCGGCGGCGCTACACTCAATACAACCATAGTCGGTTTCCTGTTTTTGTCTTTGTTCGCAGTTACTTCCATTTCATGGGCAACAGAGATGTTTATGAATCAGAGTGAATGATTAAATGATTATAGGAGGGGCAGCGTATGGTAAAAGTTAAATTTTTTGCAATCATCAAGAACCTGGCAGGTAAAGAAGGTGCACAGTTTGATGTGGGAGGTTCAATCAAGCTCAAAGATCTTGTAGATATGATTGATAAAGATTTCCCTAAGGTAGGAGAGATGCTTCGTACCAAGAGGGTGCTTATCTCTGTTAATCAGGAGATAGGAAGCGACGATATGCTGGTAAAAGATGGTGATGAGGTAGCCATATTACCGCCATTTGCAGGGGGGGCAACCGGATCACCTATGGTTAGAATACAAAAAGAAGATTTTTCAGTAGATGAAGAGATTAACAGGGTCAAGGCAGTTTCCGGTGATGTTGGAGGCATTGTCGTATTCCTTGGAACGGGTAGAGGTACATCCCGCGGACGATCAATCAGTAAACTTGACTTTGAACACTATCCCGGTATGGCAGAAAATAAGTTGAACGAGATCAGGGAGAAGGCGCTTAAAGATTTTGACATTATAGAGGTCAATATAGTCCACAGGGTCAGTGAGATAAGTATCGGCGAAAACATCGTCCTGATTGTGGTTGGCGCCGCCCACAGGGCAGATGCCTTCAAGGCATGCAAGTGGTGTATTGATGAGCTTAAACGAATAACACCCATCTGGAAGAAAGAAACAACACCGGAAGGGGAGATATGGGTGGATGAACATCCATGAGCCGGAGTTAACTGACAGCAATGAGTGGAAAGCAATGAACAATGAGCGAGAGTACACATTAGTGCAGGCTTGCAAAGGAAGATTAAATTACCCTCCGCTTCAAGAGGAGGGATGGGGGTGATTGATGAAAGTGTCAGATAAGCTAATCACAACGCTCTTATTTATGCTATACGCGAGCTTTGCAGTAACTGATGCAGTTAAGGCAGAGGGCAGTTACAGCAATCCAATCAGTCCTGAAGCATATCAGCAGACCACGGTTAGTAATGGCAGCTATTGTGCCAAAGGAGTGGACCCGACGACTGGTTTGCCATGCACGAACGGATTTGACCCTGCCAATATTACATGTACCGATCAAAACGGAAACGGATGGATAGATCAGGGTGAGTGTTCATGGGGCGACACATCAACTCCATGGTTTTCAAATCCCGCTATGGATACACAGAAGGGAAACGGGATCACCCCTGGCGGCAGTGGCGCATCTTTTGGGCAGACATCCACTACTCTCGTATCAGAGCCGCACTTCACAGTAAAGTATTTTAATGCCCCTTCAGCCCCCGGCACAACAGCCACATCCGGTGTTACCTCGCAGCCTTCAGGAGGCCTCACGGGACAACACAACGAATTTGGTTTTGAGATTACTGTAGACAAAAAGACTGATCCGCTTGAGCCATATTATCTGAAATTCAGCATACCGTATACTACAGTAGATTCCAGTCAATCTGGCGGTAATATGGTTGGTAATGCTACCGGTGTTTATTCAAAGGAAGTTACAGAAATGGACCCTAACAATCCCGGTGTTTTTTACAGATATACTATTACAGGGACATATATGAGTACCGGTAATTCATACTCATCCAGCTCCAATTGTACGATAGGTTGTACGTCTGATCAGGAGAGCACGTGGCGGTCTCAATGGCCATAGGTTGTTAACGCATCCTTGCACCCGGGCATTTTTGAACGTTAACAATGTCAGATAAGAGGTTAATCTTGCGCCGGTAAGAAAAAGGAGTTTGCAACATGGGTTTCACGCTTACTAAATCTAAAGCAAAGACGGATTCGTCATTAGACAATATGCTCAAGAAGACTGCCGGATTCCACGGGCATTTGTGTCCCGGGACAGTTATAGGTACGAGGATGGCTATTGCAGGGTTAAGGGAGGTAGGCATTACAGATCCGGAGGGTTCTCAGCAGAAAGATTTCCTTGTATTTATTGAGACTGACCGGTGCCCGATTGATGCTATCTCTGTCGTAAGCGGCGCCAGGATCAGCCGGAGAAGTCTGAAATTTCTTGACTGGGGAAAGGTTGCAGCAACATTTGTAAATACAAAGACCGGCAAGGCAGTGAGAATTATCTGTCCTGACTCGGCAAGAGAACATGTAGACGATTATGTATCAGGTGAATATCCTGATGACAAGCATGGAAAGACTGCGCGGGAAGTAGATGCCTACAAGGTTATGCCTGAGAAGGAGCTTTTTGTAATCACAAAAGTAAAGGTGGATAATTATAAATTCAGCAAGGAAAAATTCAAGACGCGGTGTGAAGTCTGCGGTGAGGTCGTAAACGATCATAAAGAGATAGTTGTTGATGGTAAGGTAATGTGCCAATCATGCGGGGGAGGTATGAGTTACTATAATGCGTTATAAAGAACCATCCACAAGCGTACTATTCGTCAGGCATGGGAGTACTGATTATCCGGAAGACAGGATCTATAAAGGAGATAATGGTCCGGTCCTTAATGAAGGAGGACGTTCTCAGGCAGAGAATCTGGGGGCATGGGTTAAGGGAAGCGATATCGCAGCCGTACTGGTGAGTCCTTCAACAAGGACTATGGAAACCGCCGCACCAATAGTCAAGTCCCTCGGAATAGAGTTAAAGACATTCGATGAACTGAAGGAGCGCTGTTTCGGAGTATGGGATGGACTGACGTTTAAGGAGATAGAAGAGAAATACCCTGAAGGTCTTAAAAGATGGAAGGCAGATCAGGCCAGTTACACCCCTGAAGGTGGTGAATCAATATACGACTTGCAAAAACGGGTGGACAGTGTGTTACAATGGACGCTGCAGGAATATAAAGGGAAAAAGGTGGTAATAGTATCTCACACAGGCCCTATAAGGGTTGCGGTGACACAGGCCCTCAAGATTCCGTTGATAAATTACAGGCAATTGCAGATTCATCCGGGTTCTGCCACGAGGGTTGATTTCGGCAGCAGCTCGGTGAATCTGATTTACCTTGGCTATTTGCCAGGGGGGAATAAGGTATAGGTAGTATTTTGTATTGTCATTCCTGCGAAAGCAGGAATCGAGAAACAGGAAACATTGGATTCCCACTTTCGTGGGAATGACAGTGAGTAGTAGGGTGGGCATTGTCCACCTTATAATTAACAATGTAAGAAAGGAGAAACAACAATGTGTAGTACAGCAGGAGGACACAGCCACGCAGCACATGGTACACTCACCAGTGAAGAGAAGGCAGCAGCCGATTTGAGGGATGACCTCGGAGAGCTGTTTAAGTTGGTCACCAAGTTGGAATATCAGAGGGCAATCATGTCAGGTTCTGAATTTTCGGCGGCAGATGATATCACTCACACCCTCGAACATATCATTGAAGACCAGAAAGGCCATGCGGCGCTTCTCATTCAGCTTATAAATGAGGTTGACATGGTCCAAAGAAGCAAGTTTGAAGGGGAGGAAGAAGGAAATAACGGGCATGAACATGGCCACGAGCACCCGCACCCGCATGGACAGGAGCATGCTCATAAGCATTAATCCTACTTACAAAGGATGATGATAAATCTCCGTTAATCCCCCTTTTTCAAAGGGGGAAATCAGTTACCCCATTTTTAAATGGGATAATCAGGTTTCCCCCCTTTAGTAAAGGGGGGTGAGGGGGGATTTGATACTGCATTTTCAGCTAAATTAAGGAGGTGCAATGGGAGAAGAAACCAAGAAAGAAGGTTCCTGGGACAATAGCGGTCCGGATTTCATGGCAGTAATGAAGATTGCTTCCGCCTACTGGAGTTCAAGGGTATTGCATGCAGCCAACCGTCTTGAGCTGTTTACAAAGATTGAAGGCCGTGAGGCATCTGTGGAAGAGCTTGCACGGGATTGCAATGCCGACAAGCGGGGCCTTGAAATACTACTGATAGCGTGTACATCACTCGGCCTTCTAAACAGGAAAGAAGACAAATATTCTAATACAGAGGTATCAAGTGCATTCCTGGTGAAAGGGCGAGAGAGATATCAGGGCGGTATTGTGGCGATGTTTGACGACTGGTATACCGCATGGCTTGGTCTCCCTGAATCAGTAGTCACCGGAAAACCTTCGGTGCATAAACCTCACGATATAAGTGAGGGTGCAACCAGAAATTACATAATGGGGATGCATCACAGGGCTGTCGGCCAGGCGTATCTTCTTGCAGATACCATAGACTTGAGCGGCAGAAAGCAACTCTGTGACATAGCCGGCGGGCCGGGGACATTTACCATATTTCTTTGCAACAAGACCCCGGGACTCAAAGGGATTGTATTTGATCTTCCTCAGACACTCAGGATTACCAAAGAGGTTATAAAGATGTTTAACGCGGAAGATAAGGTGACAACCAGCGAAGGGGATTACCTGAAAGACGGTTTTGGTTCAGGTCATGATGTCGTTCTCTTTTCCTCCATGATGAATCAGGAGTCACCGGAAGTCAATAAGAGGTCATTTAAGAAGGCATTTGATTCTATGGTTAGCGGAGGCCTCCTTATAGTTCAGGAGCAGATGCTCAATGCAGACAAGACAGGCCCTGAGCTTTCAGCGCTCATCGGGGTCAATCAACTTATCCATACACCTGCAGGCGCTGCATATTCAGACAAGGAGATAGCAGGCTGGCTCGAGGAGGTCGGTTTCAGGAATGTGGGATTTAAGCCTCTTGCACAGTGGAGTCCTTTTACAGTTCTGACAGCAGTAAAACCTTAGTTGAGAAGTAAAAGTAACATGTAAGAAGTTAGATGTAGACGTGAGACGTTAGGAGTAGGAGTTAGGAGTAAGAAGTTAGAAGTTGGACGTATGGTGTAAGATGTTGGGAAAAGGAAATTTGCATCTTTGATAACGGATAGAGCCACTCTATCCGTTTTTTTTGCAATCCCCCTTAATCCCCCTTTTCAAAGGGGGGTAAGGAGGGATTTGAAAAGTTATTTTCGAGCGAAAGGAGAATAAAATATGGTTATTAAGAAGGCGTTAATTGCAGGTTTTTCACTTCTCATTGCTCTTGTCATAGCACTGCCTGTCACGGCACATGCAGCCCTTAGCGGGTTAGACATCATGAAAAAGGTGGATGAACTTCCTCAGGGTAATGACCAGAAGTCAACCGTTACATTACGTTTGATCTCGGCCCAGGGACAGGAGAGAAAGATTGTCACCTCACGTTACTGGAAAAACTACAGGGGAAAGGATGGTTTTTACAGTAAGACATTATTTTTTACAGATTTTCCACCTGATGTGAAAAGTACCGGTTTCCTTATCTGGGATTATGCAGAGGAAGGTAAGACTGATGGACTCTGGTTATACCTCCCGTCATTAAGAAAGGTTAGTACAGTATCAAGTCGTGATCAGAACGATGCCTTTATGGGGTCAGACCTCACATTTGCTGACATGGGACAGAGAAGAATTGATGAAGACGAGCATACGCTCATCGGAGAGAAACCGTGTGATGAAAATAAATGCTATGTGATTGAAAGTACCCCGAAGGAGGAAGGCGCCGCATACAGCAAGCGAATCTTCTGGATCTTAAAAGATGAATGGAGGGCTGTTAAAATAGAGTATTTTGACCAGAAGAAGGAGCCGCTTAAGACCCAGACCATTCAGTGGCAGAAGAGCGGCAGCCTCTGGATATGGAAGGATGCAACTGTAAAGAATGTTCAGACAGGTCACTCTACAATCTTTGAGATCAGCAACATTAAAATTAACACCGGTCTGCGTGACGACCTCTTTACCGAAAGATTATTAAGAAGAGGAGAGGGGCCGTAATTATTTGTCTCACATGTCAGTCAATAGGCATTCTCTAAGGGACAGGCTCAGGGTTCTGTCCCGCTGTTTTTTCTGCATACTGTGTTTGCTTATTATCGTTGTCAATCCTGATGCAAGTAAGGGTGAAGAGACTGCAGATAAGTCTCCGGAGATAATATCGCCAATTCCACAGGCTGCTGCAGACGAGATTACACAGCCAGCTGAAGAAGACGCCATTAAGCCGGAAACTATCGCAGCGCCCCCCACTGTTGTGCCTGATACTCAAGAGCAGCCGGGAGAAGCGCCTGCACAACTATCACCCTCTCCTCAGGGGGGAGAAGGCCAGGGTGAGGGAATTGGTGAGGAAGCCCTCCCTTTGCCAGCCCAGGAAGGCACAGTTTCAATTCCACTGGAAGCCGCAGAATCTCCAAGGGGTTTACTCACAAGGATAAATGAAGCTTTCCTGAAAAAAATTGAGTATAGAGGTTATTTAAAGAATGAGACTGCATACAGGTATGTGAGTCCGCCTGCCTTTACGAAGATACTCAACATTTTACAGCTCGAGCCTTCATACTCTCTTAATAGCGATGTCAGACTGAGTGCGAGGTTATGGGCATATTATGATCTTGCGTATGACCTGCAGGATTTAGGGACAATTGCACCCATGAAGGCATTTGACTTTATTGAACCTCCCGCACCGGGTGAGCCTGATCCTGATATAAAAAATTTAAGAAAAATCAAGGTAGATCATTATGGCCTTGACCTTAAGGAGATATATGTTGATGTTTTCCTGAGTAAAATGGACTTCAGGATAGGAAAGCAGATAATAAGATGGGGCATAGTTGAAGGCTGGAGAATTCTCGACGAGGTAAACCCACTTGACTTTACGGAGCATATCCTGCGGGATGTAGCTGACCGGTATATCCCCCTTTGGATGGTTAAGGCTGATTATTATATAGGTCCTTATACAGTAGAGGGTTTATGGATCCCTGATGTTAAAGGACATAAGCCTGCCCCTCTGAGGTCAGAGTGGTCACAGTTCCAGACACTTCCTGATCTGAAAAAGGTGCCAAGGAATTTTAAGAATAGTGAGGGTGGACTACGGTTTTCCGGCAGCATAAAGGGATATGAATTTGCCGTTGCATACTTAAACCAGTGGGATGACTTCCCTGCGGCCTTCAGGTCTGTGTCAGGTCTTGGTCTTGGAACCCTGGGCATATCACCAGATGTAAAATTCTTCCCTGTATACAGACGACTCCAGTCATACGGGGTAGGTCTTGCCAAGAGCCTCGGTAAGGTAGTCCTTGAAGGTGAATTTGCATATGTGGATGGAAAATACTGGGGAACCTGTACAGAATGTACTGGTCCTGAAATTGTATTTGGTGAGAAGCAGCGGGATTATATTAAACATGTTGTCGGTGTTAAGACCGTCCTGTATGGAGCAGATATATCCGTAAACTTTTCGCAGGACATAATATTGAACCATACAAGTGATATCCAGCAAGACGGACACGAGAATGCCGCATCCATATTCGCAAGGAAAGAGATACGTTATGGCACAATGGTCCCACAGTTGCTGGTGATTTCTTTATTAAACAGACATGAATACCTCTTCCGTCCCAAACTTGAATACAGATACACGGATAAGGTAACATTCCTGTTTGGAGTTGACGTATTTTCCGGAGACCCCGGTCCCGATCCCGGAAGGCTAAACTTCTTTGGATACTTTGACGATGACGACCGGGTTTATATGGAGGTTAAATACAGTTTTTAAAAGGAGTAATACATGCTTAGTAAACACATAGAGCGAATAGTCCGGTTTCCTGTTACTACCATCTTACTGGCTGTTCTCATCACAGTCTTCTTCGCCTTTCAGATCAGCGGGCTTCGTATGGTCCTTGATCCGAAGGCCCTGCTTCCGCAGGACCATCCATATGTCAAGCTGAATAATGAGATAGAGAAGCAATTCGGAGGAAGCCGTGTTGTTATTATAGGCTTTGCATCAAAGGATGGAGACATATTCAATCCTTCTGACATAGAAAAGATCCGTAAGATAAATGAAGAGGTAAAGACCCTTCCGGGCATACTGGAAAACAATGTTGTCAGTATTGCGGACCGGAAGGTAAAGGTAGTTAAGGCAGAGGGGGATTCGCTTGAGATCAACAGCCTTCTCGACGGGATAGAATATACACCTGAAGGGATGGCTAAGTTAAAAGCGCGTGTTCACTCCAACCCGGGGTTTATAAACAGCCTCATCTCCGAGGACGGAACAGTAGCTGCAATCATACTGGATTTCAAGGGCGGCGACAGCGATTGGTTGAATAAACAGGGTAAGGCAGATGATAAATCGAATCATAGCGAGGGGGTTAGCTCGGCTTTAAGTCTTGTGCCGCCTGCCTTTGCCCAGGAAGACTGGAAGAAGTGGCAGAAGGGCGGGGGTGACAAAGGCACAGAAGGCAGCGCACCTGCTGAATCCGTGCCGGCTGAGACGCCACAGGACAAGACTACTGCGGAAAACCCTGATGGCAAATGGCCGGCAGGCGGCGAGAGCGGCTGGCAGGCTGGTAAGGGAGAGGCTGACTGGACGCAATGGTATGTCAGCGATTCAAAGATATACAGCGGTGTACTTGATATAGTAAATAAATATAAGGATGCCAATACAGAAATATATGTTGGCGGACTGCCTGTTGCGCTCTCATTCCTTGAGGCCGATTCCTTGAGGATGAGCAGATACATATATCCGGTTGCAGTAATAATAATAATGTTCATACTATACCTTGCCTTCAGGAGCATACAGGGTATGATCCTCCCTATTATATGCGCGCTTCTGAGTGTGGTCTGGGCCGTAGGTCTTATGGGGGTATTTAAGATACCGCTTGACCCATGGAACTTGATGACGCCAATATTAATCCTTGCAGTCGCGGCAGGTCATTCTGTTCAGATACTCAAGCGATACTATGAGGAGTTGGGAAACGGCCGTGAGGGGACAGGCAGAAGTGAGCTGGTTGCAGGTGATGGAAGCCACTGGGGAGCAGATGCCTCGCGGCAGGCGGTAATCGCATCTCTCACGAAGATCGGCCCTGTCATGATTACGGCGGGCCTTGTTGCAGCGGCAAGCTTTGCATCGCTGCTTACATTTAAACTCAAGACCTTTCAGTCCTTCGGCCTTTTTACGGCATTTGGCATACTTAGCGCCCTTGTCCTTGAAATGACATTTATCCCTGCGGCAAGATCTCTGATGAGACCGCCCAAAAAGGTAGCAGGCAGTAATGATCATGAAGCAGGCAGAAGTATCCTTGACAGGTTCCTGCTTGCAATCTCAGGGCTTGTGACCAGCCGGGGTTGGCTTGTCTGGATTGGTCTTATAGTGGTGATAGCTGTCTCATTATATGGCATTAACAGGCTTACGGTCATCAACAGCCTGAAAAGCCTCTTCTTTGAGTCCACTCAATTCAGGAAAGATGACGCGGCGCTCAACAAATACTTTGGCGGAACCGCTACCTTCTATGTCTACCTCCAGGCTCAGGAGCCGGATGCACTTAAGGACCCGGCGGTCCTGCGTTCGATAGACAGCCTCCAGAAGGAGATAGAAGCTGTTCCTGAGGTTGGTAAGACACAGTCATATGTTGATTATGTAAAGGCTACAAACCAGAGTATGCACGGAGGCGATCCGGCGTACCGAACTATACCTGACTCACGGGCAACGATATCTGAATATCTCTTCCTCTTTTCGCTGTCAGGTTCTGACGGTGAGATGAACCGTTTCTTAGATTACCAGTATCAAAAGAGCGTGATATGGGTGTTTTTGAGGGATGACAGCACGGTGCTTGGCGAGAAACTGATATCTATTGTGAATAAATCTTCATTCCCGCCCGGCATAAAAATAGGTGTTGCCGGCAGCATTCCTGTCATGATGGCCCTTAACCAGACTATGGTCTCAGGCAAGATCTGGAATATTCTCCAGATCGCAGGCATAGTATTTGTGATTACATCTATAGTTTTAAGGTCTGCAGTCGGCGGCATCCTTGTCCTGCTGCCCCTTGGTATTGCAGTGTTGACTAATTTCGGAGTGCTGGGTCTCTTCGGCATAGGACTTGGAGTCGGCACGGCCGCCATATCGGCAATGGCAGTCGGTTTTGGTGCAGACTATTCGATCTATCTTATTTACAGGCTGAGAGAAGAGACTATACGTCAGAAATTAAAATCAGGAGGCGCTGGGACTGCAACGGATATAGACAGAGCAATAAAAATGACGCTCCTCACGGCCGGGAAGGCGATTATATTTGTGGCAGCGGCGCTTTCAGCGGGTGCTCTGACGCTGCTTTTTACAGGCTACTACCTGCACATGGAAGGCTTCCTTGTACCGCTTGCCATGATAACGAGTTCATTAGCGACACTTGTTGTCCTGCCTGCAATTGTAAGGGTGATAAGACCGCGATTTATGTCCGGATAGCAGGGGTTGACAGCAATTCATGTTCAAAATTATTTGAACATCATACAGAAGTCGGAAGAATGTTAAATGGCTTACTTGAAAACTGGCAGACATACTAAACTTATCTTACGTCTAACTCATAGCCTGTTGCTTCTATCTTCTTTCATCTTACTTCTTACTTCCAACGCATCCCCTGCCCGGGCAGCAACCCAATGGAGTCTATCCGCAGTTGAAGGTTATTACCTGCCAGGACTCAACGACCTTAACTATGTTTTAAAAAATATAGCAGTGGAGCTTGGCCCCCGTAATACCGAGGCAAAGCCCGTATCATATCCGGTGATCTATCAGGGTTTCAGCCCGAAGATGCCGGAGATGAGTCCTGAGAGGCCAAAGGCCGGTCTTCAGCTGCAAGCCGATATCAACACTAACTATGCGGTTGTCTTTGGAGGGACTATAGCAACCTTCGATTCCTCAGCGAGGGATATCAGGCCCTTTTTTGTTGGTTTCTCGATAGACGCTACGAGAGAGACCAGGTTTTCTCTCTCTCTGAATCAATTCTGGCTCGGGGTAAAGAGATATTGGGAATGGGAAAAGACAGATGAGATGAGTCGGAAGCCTGGAGAAGGAAGTATGAAACCGGAAGGGGAGGTTCAGAAGTCAGGAGAAAAAAAGACTAACGCAAGACTTTATGCAGAAATGGGGATACTTGCCATAACAAGGGCATATCTCACCACAGATGTCTGGCTCCATGTCTATGCACCCGAGGAGGGGTTTGACTTCTACAAGGTGACCGAGACAGGGATCAATGGGAGTGGATATGCCACCTATGTAGGGGTGGGTGGAGAGTATTTCGTAAAGAAATGGTTATCCCTCGGCATGGATATAGACTACACGGTCGGTAAAGTGGGGAATATGAGGTATGCCCGTTATTTTACAGTAGACCCATTAGAGAAGGATATTATAAAAACCGGAGACAAGGTCCTATATGCTGACCTCCTTAAAGGTCAGCTCGTCCCGCTTTTCTTAGACCTGAATGGCTGGGACTTCAAGGGGCAGGTGAGGGTATATTTCAAGTGAAGGGAAAGGATTGAAACCGGAAATCATGAGGGAGTTGGTCAACAAAGGGAGTAAAGTGTATATTATTTATACAATGCGTCGGGTAGTCGAGGAAAAAAGCTGGCATAACCTTTTGTTATTAAATACAAATCAGATATTGTGTATAATTGCTACTATGACCTTTGACGGGTGTGCATTCCTTTATCAATATCCTTATGCTCAAATTCTTACGGCTGATTTCCAGCCTGAAATCACTGGTGTGAGATTTCCTTATTTTCCTTATTCCACTTCCAACCTATTGATTTTCAAGATATCTCTTCTTTTGCTTCTTATTTCTGACTTTTCCTCAACTCATGGCATATCCCTTGCAATAAAAGACTAAACGTGTCTGCTGAGAAAACAGCAAATTTAACAATGGAAAGGAGGTGAAACGCAATAATGAAGAATTTAACAATAAACAACAAAGGAGCAAAAAAAATGAGAAAATTAATACTTCCTCTTTTAATGGTTGGCGCGGTTGCCTTTACGGCATCCAGTGCCTTCGCAGGTTCATTCACAGAAGAGTATGTACCACAGGCTGAGGGCGGACAAAACGTCTATAAGCAAACAGACGTTGTTGACTCAGGTCATGCCCAGGGAGACTTCCAGCTCAGCTCGGCTGTTCTGAAAGATCTTGCAAACGGTGTAGTTGATGGTGATGAGTCATTTGGTTATACCACAGGTTTTAGCCCATTTGTTCCGGGGATAGCAGACGGTAATGAGACAGTAGGTCTCAATAACTCTGGTGTTCCTAAATACACCAGCCCATGTCCGAATATTGAGGTTGGCGCCCCACTGAGAGGTCCTAATCAATATTATGCTGGAAGCCCGGCTATGGGTGAGGGTCCACTCGATCTCAACGGAACGGCTGCTGGAGGTTGTCCGGCCAACACTTGGGCAACAGATCCACAGACCGAGCATGATAGAAACGGTGCCGGAGGACAGCTGCTGGATGATCTGTATCAGACCGTTGGTGTAGATGACAGCGGTATAGATTCAAACGGTGATCCACGTACCAGGTTCCTGACACAGGCTTTGGATATCCTTGTGTTCATCGGGAATGAGGCTATCGTCTATGATGGCAACACGAAGTTGGGTGATGCTAATGGTGACGGTATTCTTGATGCCCCAACCGGTGCTGGTCTCGTAACTGCATCAGGTGGTACTACTGCAGGTTTCCACTTTAATATTGACCAGACATTGGATCAGGATGTCGCCGACTGGGTGACAACCTCTGGTTATGGTGAAACCATGGGTGTATTCAACAAGTTGACACAGCTCTTCCAGATTGCAGGTGGTGTATCTACTCATGCACAGACCGGCTGGGCAGGCTTTGTTAATGGTGGTTCCGGCTTTGTAGGTTGCGCCAGCGCAGGGTACTCCGCAGCTGATGAGGGCCACAACAGCAATCCTTGTACGGCTGGAACTAACGTGAACTACCGTACCGGTGCTGATGGCGTGGTTTCTGCAGATGGTCTGCATGCACTGGCTATAGATCAGTGGTTGGTTTCTGATATGTATGATTGGACAACAATCGATCCTCTTGACCCAGCTTCCCATGATGGGAAAATCACTGGTTTAGGAGTTGCTCAGGGGTATAGCTCCTGGTACAAGATCGGAACTGGCAAGGATTGGGACTACAAGTATAACTATGCCGGAGGTCACGGAGATATAAACAAGACCGTAAGTTTAGGTCACGATCATATAGATCCGTAAGACATTCCTGATGGTTTAGTTTTAATCTGATCCATATTCAGGGCCCTTGGAAACAAGGGCCCTTTTTTTTGAGGGGGTGGCCATGAGATAGGCTTTGACTCAATGAGGTAATTCCGATATAGTTCATAATCTTTATGATAGTTTTTAACTTCAGATTCAAATCATGTTGTCTCTTCATTCTCCTGAACCTTGTTGTATCCCTTAACTGTGACCTTCCTGCCTCTTTTTTGACTCCTCTCCCTGCCTATGCCGCTGAACCATCTTTCCCTGTTTCCACTTCTCTCGAACATGGCATCCAGCTTCTCAATGAGAAGAAATATGACGAGGCGCTGGCCGCCTTTGCGGAGGCAATGGTAAAAGACCCGGGCAATCCCATGCCGCACTACTATACAGGTGTAGCCTATCACCGCAAGGGGAATCCGGTAGCCGCCCTGACATCGCTTAACAGGGCCCTGAATCTGAGCCCGGGGATGCCAGAGGCTGCCCTGGAGATAGGCATTATCCTTGAGGAGAATGGCCGCTTTGACAAGGCGCTGGAGGCATACCAGGCCGCAGCAGGCAGGAAAGATGATACTCCTGCAGTACGGGAGGCAAATGAGAGATACCGCAAGCTGGCAGCTGCAGAGCACTACCGGAGGGCAGTGAGATTTTTTCAGGAAAAGCAGTTTGAGGAGTCTTTAAAAGAGCTTAAGATTATATTAACCGTGAATCCTGAGGATATAGATGCCCTCATTGCTGCGGGAACCATTTACCAGCGCACAGGGCGCCTTAAGGAGGCCGGAGAGGTATTTAAAAAGATTACGGAGATCAATCCAGACCACGCAGAAGCGTTCTTCCAGCTTGCGGCTATATATGATGCCTCAGGTCTTTATGATGAGGCAGTTGCTGCCTACCAGCAGGTGATCTCTCTCTTTCCGGACAATCCCCGTGCCTCAGAGGCAAAGGAGAGGATACCCGGGATTGAGAGGCGCCGTGAAACACGCAGGCATTTTGAAATTGCAGCTGATCTGATACGTAAGGAACAATGGCCGGAGGCGCTGAAGGAGATGAAGGTTATCATAGCAGAGGAGCCAAAAAATCCAAACGCCCTGTTCAACCTGGGTCTCATCCTCCATCAACTAAAGGAAGACGACCAGGCTCTTGAGACTCTGCAGCAGGCCATAGCGATTGACCCGAAGTTTCAGAAGGCACACTACCAGATTGGTGTAATATACGATGACCTTGGTAATTTTGGAGAGGCGGTAAAGAGTTATGGGCAAGTGCTTATCCTTGGAGAAAAGACTCCGGAAGCCGGGAAAGCGAAGGACCGGCTTGCCATTCTTGAACCGATCTTCCAGACTGAAGAGATGGCCGGTACAGCAAAGGAGTTTCTCGAGAAGAATGATATAGCTGGGGCTATTAAAGAGGTGGAGTCACTACTCGCATTAAAAAAAGATGATCAGAAACTACTGTTGTCCCTTGCCATGCTCTACATAAGGGGTGGAAGGTCCGGGGATGCAGCATCCAACATGGAGAAGGTTCTGGCCCTGTCTCCAAAGGATACAAATGTAAGGTTTCTGCTCGCTCAACTGTATGAGGGTTTAAAGGAGTACAAAAAGGCTATAGATGCATATGAGACTGTTGCTTCACTTGAGAAAGAGTCTCCTCTTGGCCAGGATGCCAGGACCCGTGTACGCAACCTTTCCCTTAAGTTTCACTTTGAGCATGGGAAGAAGTCTCTTGAAGCAGGGGATTATGAGGCAGCCCTCACAGACATGCAGGCGATTCTCGAAATAAAGCCCGATGACCATGTGGCCCTGTTTAATTCGGGGGTTCTCTATGATCGTCTAAACATGCCAGCCGAGGCAGAGAAACAACTCCGGCAGGCCCTTTCCATTTCGCCTGACTATATTCAGGCATATCTCCAACTGGGGGTAGTCCTGGAGAAACTGCGAAAGTTTGACGAAGCACGTGAGGCCTACGAGAAGGTACTCTCTCTCCAGAAAGAGGGGAGGGAGTCACGCATTGCCACCAGCCGGATCGGACAGCTGCAAGAGCAGGAAACACTGGTCACACACATGAGGAAGGCGTTTGACTTGATGGAAAAAAAGGATTGGGAAGGGGCCAGAAGGGAAGTAAATACAGTGGTGGAAGCCTACCCCAATAATTACATTGGATATTTTTATCTCGGTGTTATTTTAAACAACGCCGGTTTTACCAATGATGCCAAGGTTGCATTAAAGAAGTCAATAGAGATAAACCCCAAATATACCAAGGCACACCTCTATCTGGGAGATTTATATGTGAAAGACGCAGAGTATGAAGATGCCAAGAGGATTTACAAAGAGGTCATTTCCGTTTCAGCGGAATCACCGGAGGGAGAGGTCGCTGCTGTCAGAATGAAGCAACTCAGAGACTGGCATGCGAGCCTGACTTTGAACCAGGGCTATAACTCCAATATTGCCTTCAGGTCAAAGGCACAATGGGATTATAATTCGGTCTACAGCCTTGGAATGACTTATAATCTTGCAAGGGGCAGAGAGTGGTATCTTTCTTCGGGACTATCAGCTAATAATACGATCTATTATACGACACAATTGCAGTCAAATGCATATTCACTATCCCTTAACGGAATTTATCAGTTTCCTTCAGACCGTACCATATCCGGGGTATTGTCAATTTCGAATTCTTATTTTGACGGCGTACATAGCTATACCGAGACAAAATTCTACGGTGTTGCCAGGACAGATCCGAGATCAATACCAACCTCGGCCTCCCTGAGTTATACCGGTTTAAGAGGGCAGTCAGATATCAACAAGTTGAGCAACGCGGAACAGCACACCCTGAGTGCGTCACTGATACAACAGCTTACTCTCAGGGATTCTTTATCGGGGAGTTATTCATTCAGCATCTATAAGAACCTTGACCCGATAGGCAGCAATTATGCAAACAGAACCCATACCATCTCTTTAAGCTACGGCCGTTCATTATTCACCGGCTTAGGAGCTAATCTCGGTTATACCATAAGCTTTGTAGACTATAGTAATCCGGATTCCCAGACACTTTTTCAGAGTTTCCGCAGAAATACCAACCAGACGCTGAGTGCCGGTTTCAGCGTTAACCTGCAGGAAAGCATAAATGTTTCGTTAAACTATAATTTTGCTTATGCCATAAGTCATACCAATCTTCCTCCGCCAACAGCAGAGGAGCTGCAGACCTTAAGAGACATACTGGCTACCCCGATACCGACGGTTGGCGGTGGAGGCGGCTACTATCAGAATAACATCGGAATCTCAATCAGCACCACATTTTAGTTTTATGATGGCATATATCTTGCTGACATAAAGATAGCTGCATAACATAAATTAGAAAGTTTGATTATCTTGCCAGTACTCCTGACACGTTCATATATTGTTTTTCTTATCTTCCTTCTAATGGGGAGTTTTGTCTATTTCAACGCAATAGACAATCCTTTCCGTCTGGATGACTTTGAAGATATTGTAGAAAACATACATATCCGGGATACCGGGAATATCCTGCAGTTTTTTATTGAGCCCCGGCTAAGTACGAATGACCCTGCCAACGCCGGCCACTACCGTCCTCTTGTGGCTGCGAGCTATGTGGTCAATTATGCACTTGGAGGTTTAAACCCTGCCGGCTATCACCTGGTAAACCTGCTCTTTCATGTCGGATCGTCATTTCTGGTATTTTTAATACTTCAGGCCATTATCCCGCAACCAGCCAACTTAACAGGAATCACCACCGCCTTTCTTGCCCCCTTTTCGGCAGGTCTTATTTATCTTATCCATCCTTTTAACTCAGAGGCCATTAATTACGTCAGTGCCAGGTCCAGCCTAATGAGCGGGTTCTTCTACCTCCTTGCCTTTTACTGCTGGGTGAAGTACAGGGGTGCGAAGACCTCTAACTTCTACATCTTCTCTCTCCTTGCCTTTGTAGCAGGGATGCTGTGTAAGGAGGTGGTTATTACGCTGCCTCTTGTATTATGGCTGTATGACCTTTACTTCCGTGGGCGCGGGCCAAGTCCTTCGGATTCATCTGTAATTATACCGGACCCCGGGCGCTCTCGACTCCGCACTTTAGTTCACTGGCGTACTTATGTACCATATCTTCCTTTTGTGCTTATTGTGATGGTCCCGTACCTGGTAATCCGGTTATTCTCTTTCGGGAGGGTGCTTGACCCATTTCAGCGTGATTTGATGACGCAGCTATTTACCGAGCTGCCGGTGCTGGTAAGACACTGGCAGATGTTCTTTTTCCCCTCCGGATTGACGCTTATCCATGATGTAGAGATAAAACACAGTATCACAATGACTGTTCTGTTTTCAGGTATCTTGATATTACTTTATTTTGTTTCCGCCATTTACCTTATGATCCGGGGCAGCGCTAAGCGGCGTATAGTATCATTCTTTATGATCTGGTTTATTATCGTGCTTTTGCCAACTACAATCATTCCCCTGAATGCTGTTTTTCAGGAGAATCGCGGGTATCTGGCTATGGTGAGTTTTACGGTTTTGGCAGGGGTGAGTTTATCGGAACTGGACACGAGGATAGCCCGGGTGGTCATGGTGGTTGTTTTAGTGTTTTTACTCGGGGCATATAGTGTTGTTACGGTTTACCGCAATACGATATGGGGGGACAGTGTAGTATTCTGGAAGGATGTCCTGGATAAAACACCCGGCTCCGGCCTGGCCTATGCAGGACTGGCAGCGGCTTATGCAACCCGTGGAGATTTATTTCTTGCACGTGAAGAGGCAAAGAAGGGAATAAATGCAGCTCCGAATAATTTTTCTCTCCGGCTTAATCTGGGCCGCATTTATCAGGCACTTGGACAACCTGAGAATGCAATAGAGGAATATGAGAATGCACTGAGGATCTCTTCTACCCAGGTCATTGTCTGGAATGACCTGGCAGCTTTATACCTGCAGAAGGGTGATCTGAATCGTTCGGAGTTGTATTGGAGGAAAGTGGCAGAGGTATGGAAAGACCGGCCCCATGTCTATTATAATCTCGGTGTTATCGCCGTGGAACGCGGCAGATTACAGGATGCAGAGGGTCAGTTTAACAAGGCCATCAGCCTCAGTCCTTCTTATTTTCAGGCCAGATATGAACTCGGTATGACGCTTGAAAAACTTGGCAGGTTGGGGGAAGCGGGTGTGCAGTATCAGGAAATTATCAGGCTGGCTTCCGGGGAGAGTGAAGCAATTGCATCTATGACGGAGAAGGAAAGAAAGGAGCAGGAGGAGACTGCAGAAAAGGCACGCCAAAGGCTTTCCCGCAGCAATAGCCCTGCGCATTAGAATCAATATTGACATGAGGACACTTTATTTCTATACTCTATCTTCAAAAATTAAATTCATGATGGGTTTTATCAGATATTAAGTTATGTGGTACAGGACAATTATATATTTGATGTTCTTCTTATCAGGGTCTTCTGCTCTGATATACGAGATCATGTGGAACCGGAAGCTGGGTCTCATCTTTGGGAGTACTGTCTATGCGGTTACCACAATTCTCACTGTATTTTTTACAGGATTAGCCCTGGGGGCCTGGTTAATTGGCCGGGCAATGGATCGTGGACGTAACCCTCTCTTCACCTATGCAATCCTTGAGATATTGATTGGCGTCTTCGGTATTTGCAGTCCCTTTGTATTTCTTGGCATAGAGGGTATCTATTCTTTAATTTATCCTTTCATAGATACCGGACTCTTCAGCCTCACATTAGTCCGGTTTATACTCTCATATATCGGGCTTCTTTTACCTACAACACTTATGGGGGCAACCCTGCCTGTACTGGTAAAACTTGTGACAAGTAGTGACGAAAAGGTTGCCTTCGATGCAGGACGCCTTTATGCCATTAATACACTTGGGGCTGCGTTGGGAACAATACTTGGCACCATGCTGCTTATACCTTTGGCCGGGGTAAATGAAAGCCTGTACCTTGCCGGTATAATTAACATTGGAATCGGGATATCCGCCTTCGCAATTTTCAGGAGTAATAACGCAGCACCTGCCGAACTCCCTGTGATAACGGGCTATCGGCATACCCCGTCGCAGAAATATGTTCTGTCACTGTTTTGTATAGCCGGATTAATCTCGATGGTATATCAGGTTGCATGGATCAGGCTCCTGATACAGGTGACAGGGAACACGGTTTATACTTTTGGACTGATGCTTTCTGTTTTTATTATAGGCCTGGGTCTCGGGAGTGAGATTGCAACAAGATTATTAAGCCGTATCAGGTCAGCAATACTGGCCCTTACCCTGGTAGAACTCGCAGCCTCCCTCTACTCTCTGCTGGCTGTCAGGTATTATGATCAGCTTCCTGTTCTATTCACTTATCTATCTATGGGGCTGAAAAGTTTTTCAGGATTCTTCATAATTAAGATTATCATAAATGTTATTGTCCTTTTCATTCCAACCCTTATGTTTGGAGCGGCCTTCCCCCTGGTCACAGCTGTTTATGCCCAAAAGGCCTCAAAATCAGGTGGAGACGTCGGATCAGTCTATGCACTCAATACCGTAGGCGGAGTCTTCGGATCGTTTATAGGGGGGTTCATCTTTTTACCCCTGCTTGGGACTCAAACTACAATCACAGTCATGGGGCTGGCTGGTTTGGCAATAGCGGTCATGCTGTCATTGATGCTGCCAGGCAGGATTCAGAAGACTGCAGTTGTTGTGTTCTGCGGTATTACCGCAGTCACTTCACTCATTCTTTTTCGACCATGGGATGCAAAGCTGATGGACAGCGCACCTTATGTCCGTCTTTATGATGATGTAAAATCTTTGATGGCAGCGAAAAATGATTTGCCCTTAATGTATTATAAGGAGGGTGTCAATGTAAATGTCTCGGTCATTGGCTACATAGATCCGACGACTATCAGCATTAATGGAAAGCCTATGGCCAGCACTTCAATTACAGACGTGGCAAACCAGTACCTTCTCGGACACCTCCCCATGCTTCTGCATCCTGACCCCAGAGAATCGGTTGTTATCGGGCTTGGGGCAGGCATGACATTCAGCGCCCTGGCACGTCATGGACATCAGTCTGACGCTATCGAGATTTCTCCAGAAGTTGTAGGTGGCGCCAGACTGTTCAAGAAATACAACCGTGATGTCCTGGACAATCCAAATGCACACCTGATATTTGATGACGGGCGAAACTACCTGAAGACGACCCGAAAAAAATACGATGTAATCACGGAAGATCCCCTTGATCCGTTCTTCATGGGATCCGGGTACTTGTATGATCTGGAACACTTTCAAAATGCCAGAAGGGCATTAAAGCCCGGCGGCATAATGTGTCAGTATCTTCCCCTGTACCAGGTAGGGGTTGAAGAGGCAAGGATAATTATAAAAACATTTCATGCTGTTTTTCCGCATGTATCTGCATGGTTTGCATTTAACGACATGATACTGATAGGGTCTGAAGAGCCCCTGGTTATAGATGTCGAAAATTTAAAGAGGCGGATATCCGAGCCCGGCATTGCTCAGGACCTGAAAGAGATAGGGATTGATAATATATACGATTTTCTGGCAAACTATATGTTCGACGAAAATAAAATACCCGATATTGGCAAGGGACTCCCAATCAACACAGACAACTACCCGATCATTGAGTTTTTAACGCCGCGTACTCTGGTAAGGAGAACAGAAAAGGAAAATGTCTCATATTTTCTTGAGAAAAGAGAATTTAATTTACCCAAAATGCTTAAGTTTACTTCTTCCGAAAGTTCCCGGGAGTTTGAGCCGGTCCTGGCAAAATACTTCAGCGCCAGAACCCACCTGATAAGGTCACATCTGAAACATCTTAACAGAGACAAAGACTTTTTCGCTGAACTGAAAACCGCTGCCGATCTCATTTATCCTTATCCAATGGCAAGCTATTATTTTGCAGATGTCAATTACAAGATCGGTTCGAGCATGCTCAAAGGTATTTATTATAAACAAGGGTTAACTTACCTGGAGAAGTCTCTTTCATACAGACCTGATAATCCAACCACCCTCAATTCTTATGCAATGGGATTAATGAGAGATGGAAGGAAAGGAGAGGCATTGACATATCTTGAGAAGTCATTGAATATAAACAGCAGACAGACTTTACCCAGAATATATCTTGCTGATGACCTCGTCAGCAAAAAAGAATTATTAAAGGCGAAAGACCTTATTCAGGGCTGTGTTGACCTTGACCCGGATAATTATCTCTGTCTCTTGAATTTGGCTGAGCTTGAGATGATGACTGAAAAAGATAAAAAAACGGCACTGGATTTAATAAACCGTGCCTTGAAAGTCAAACCGGATTATTACCCTGCCTTGAGATTCAAAGAGCAATTTTTATCGGGATAAACCCGAACTGCCTGGCCATCCTGACTGATCATCCATAAAGAAAAGGCTGCAGGAGTGGTGAGCCTTTGTTATCGCTCAACAATAGAAAAACGATGATGAAATTTATAAGGATAAAAACAGATGGGAGAATCCACCAATACCGGCGCGATTGAATATACCGGCTTATGGATTCTCCACAGATTATGAAGAGCACCGGGAGAAATACAAGGAAATGCCGGTTCCAGAATGGCACGCCGCCTGAAATAATCAGGACGAGATATCCAAGGCTCCAGAGCAGCGGTATCATATATGCCGGCGAAGTCAATTTATTCCGTAAGCTGTTTTTAAGAAAAAACAGGTAGCCCTGCCCGGCAATGATGAAAGAATAGATGAACCGTAAAGGATTATAAGAGTATCGAAATTGCTTCAGTACCTGTCGCTGCATGTCAATGGTGGGAAAGAGGTCCAGAGAGCGGACATAAATAAACCAGAAGAACAAGGGAATGAGCAAACAGGCAGCCGACCATAGCAGGATTTGTTTTGAAGGTTGTTGAGGCTTTTTAGCCGAAAACTTCAAAAATATCCAGGCAGTCAGGGGAACTGCCAGGATTGGAGCAAATGAAAATTTGACCATGATTCCCAGCGAGAGGACAATGATGATTATGATGCCATAAGAGACCGGGCGCCGATTAGTGAAGTAGTCGGTAATGAGATATAACGAGGCGGTGACAAATGCGAGAAGAAGGGCATCTGTCATGGGTCGGAGCAAAGAGGTCAGTACCACGATGTGGCTCCAGAAAAGGATCAGGATCATCAGGCAATGGCTGCCTTTTATGCGTAGAAATCTCCTCAGATAGACATATAGAAACCAGGAGGTAACGGCGCTGGAAATTCCGCTGACCAGGAAAAATGCATGCAGCGTGGAGCCTGTGATGAACATGACAAGTCCGGCCAGAAAGGCAGTGAGCCAATTGCCTGCCTGGTAGTATCCGGATGACCATTTAGTCAGATCAGCCCATGTCCCGGCGCCGGGGTTTGACAGGAACTGGTGCCATTTTTCGGCAAACTCCCCATGCCCGTCGGGGATGAAGTGGTGAGGACCCCAGAGCAAAAGATCATGCAGCCAGAGTTGATAAGAAATCGCAAGAAAAAATAAAAAAACGAGGGCCGCTGAAAAAAATAAACCCAGTCTCTTCCCGCTTTCTGCCTGTCTTATCGCTCTATCTCTGGTTGTTGTATTCACGACGCCGACATTATAGCATGAATTTTTATTTTATCGCTAAAGCTTATGCCTGACCCGGGCTTTAAGTTGACATTCATAATGGCTTTTCTCTAATATAGTGGCATATTTATTGCTAATAATTCTATGAAAGCTATGATTAAGAGTACCTCTGTCTTTCTCAATGTATTGTCCCGCCCGGGTCTGGTCCTTGTCATATTCCTCTTTATAGGAGGTATTATTTATCTGAATTCACTGAATAATCCCTTCGAGTTTGATGATGATGTGGTTGTTGTCAGGAATGTTAATATTCGGGAGCCAGGTAATATCCCGCGTTACTTCTTTGACCCCTCCCTGGGCGCCAATGACCCTAAAGTTGCCGGTCACTACCGGCCGCTTGTAATAATGAGTTATGCTGTTAATTATGCCCTCGGAGGGCTGAGCCCAATAGGTTATCACATAGTAAATCTGGCATTTCATGCGGGGTCGGCGTTTTTGATATTCCTGATGGTAAAGGCTATGTCAGGCAGGGTAGAGCAGGCGCCAGTTAGTCCTCCATCAAAAGACCGGCGAGGCAGGTCAAAGCAATCTGATACCCGGATTACTTCACATCCTGAGGGTGTCAGCAATGATAGTGTGTGGTCCCTTGCAGCAATAGCTGCCGGGCTTATCTTCCTTGTCCATCCATTTAACTCTGAGGCAGTTAATTACACTACTGCAAGATCCAGTGTGATGAGCGGTTTTTTCTATTTACTGGCCTTTTATTTCTGGGTGAGATATAGAAGTGAAAAGTTATCATCTTTTACTTCTAACTTCTACATCGCCTCCCTGCTTGCCTTTGTTGCAGGCATGCTGAGCAAGGAGGTGGCGGTTACATTACCGGTGATGCTATGGTTGTATGATTTATACGGGTTTCAGCAGGCCCCCGGACGTCACTCCTCAACCTTGGCTTATGTTTTAAATTGGCGAACCTACATCCCATATCTGCCTTTTGTGCTGATCGTAGTGGTCCCCTATCTTATGATACGTTTCTTTTCACTTGGCAGGGTGATAGACCCATTCCAGCGGGACATGATAACACAGCTTCTCACGGAGATTCCTGTACTCGTAAAACACTGGCAGATGTTTTTATTACCTCGTGGCCTTAGCATAATCCATGATACCGGGGTATATAGCAGTGTTCTCGGGGCTGTACTTCTTTCAGGCTTCCTTCTCATACTCTATATATTTCTGGCATTCTATTTTATTTGGAAGGGGAGACATTCCCTGCGCGCAGCCTCGTTCTTCATGTTCTGGTTTTTTATCGTCCTTTTACCAACGACTATCATCCCTCTTAACGCAGTCTTTCAGGAGAACCGGGGATATCTGGCCATCGTGAGTTTTGTTGTCCTGATGGGTATGGCCATAGCGGAGTTGGGTAAGAAAATATCACGCTCGGCAATGATGGCCGTACTGCTTGTCTTACTTGGAACTTACGGGGCAATTACAGTGCACCGGAACATGGTATGGGGGGATAGTGTTGCATTATGGAAGGATACGGTGGAAAAGACACCACGGTCAAGCCTCGCATATGCAGGACTGGCAAATGCCTACAGAGATCGCGGCGACCTTTTTCTTTCTGCAGAGACTGCCGAGAAAGGACTCTCCATAGATCCAAACAGTTATTATGCGATTGTTAATCTTGGCAGGACATACCAGATGCTGGGGAAGACGGATAGGGCGATAGCTGAATATGAAAAGGCCCTCAGGATTGCTCCCGGTGAGGCCGTTATCTCAAATGACCTTGCGATCCTTTACGGTCAGAAGGGTGACCTTGAACATGCTGAACTCTATTTGAAGAAGGCAGCTGAGGAGTGGCAGGACCAGCCAAATATCCATTACAACCTTGCAGTTGTAATGGCAGGCCGCGGGCGGCTGAAGGAGTCTGAAGTTGAGTTTCGCAAGGCGCTCAGCCTTAATCCATCCTATATTCAGGCCAGGCTTGAACTTGCAGATACGCTTGAGAAGCTTGGCAGAAACAATGAAGCAGCGGAACAATATGGTGAAGTTATCAGGCTAAGCTCTGCAGGGCCTGACAACTGGTCAGCCATGCTTGGTGTGGACAGAGGAGTAATAAGGAAATTCGCTGAGATGGCTCAGCAGCGTCTTGCCCGCCTTAACAGGCTCAGGCAGTAGAAACAAAATACCTTCAACAAAGTGTTACAATGCCATTAATGAGAAATCGCTGATGTTTATTCGCCTGTTCCACTCAAAGATCTTAATCCTCTGTCTGTTTACAGGCATAGGCATCCTTGTCTTTGCAAATAGTTTCTCTAATTCATTTCAGTATGATGACCAGGTAACGGTTGAATATAACCGGAATATACGGACTGTAAAAAATATTCCGTATTTCTTTCTGAAACCACGTATGCTGATAGCGGGTAAACTCCACGAGTCCGGGGGGCATTACCGCCCGTTGATAATATCGAGTTATGCCATTAATTATGCAATTGGCGGACTGAATCCGACGGGCTACCACATAGTAAATCTGGCCTTTCATGCTGTGTCGGCATTTTTGATATTCCTGATAATTCGGGCGATGTCAGGAAGTGTGTGGTCCTTTGCAGCAATAGCTGCCGGACTTATCTTCCTTGTACATCCCTTCAACTCTGAGGCGGTAAATTATATTACTGCAAGATCGAGCGTAATGAGCGGGTTTTTCTATCTCCTTGCCTTTTATTTCTGGGTGAAGTACAGAAGTGAGAAGACCGCTCACTTCTACATCTTCTCGCTCCTTGCCTTTGTAGCAGGAATGCTGTGTAAGGAGGTGGTAATTACGCTTCCTGTCGTATTATGGCTGTCTGACGTCTACGGGTTTGGAAGAGTCCGCACCGGACAGACTGTGACCGGCAGCGCCTGGCTTTTAAACTGGCGAAACTATATGGCATATCTCCCTTTTGTGCTGATAGTGGCGATCCCTTATCTGGTAATCCGGATATTCTCTTTCGGCAGGCTGATGCCCGGCTTCAGCAGAGATATTGTGACACAGATATTAACGGAACTTCCCGTACTGGTAAAGCACCTTCAGATGTTTATTTTCCCCGCCCCGCTGTCAGTATACCACCAGGTGGAGATATATAAGACCTTCTGGTCTTTTCCAGTGATATACTCTGTAATTATCCTGCTCGTTTATACCTTCATTGCAGTTTTTCTTTTTTTTAAAGCATCCCAGTCGTGGCGGGTTGTATCCTTCTTTATGTTATGGTTTTTCATCGTGCTTCTGCCGACGACTATAATCCCTTTGAATGATATTTTTCAGGAAAACAGGGGATACATGGCCCTGGTGAGTTTCGCGGTTTTTGCAGGTGTTGCCATAGGTGAGCTCTTCAGGACAAAATTAAAATCAGCAGCAGTAATAGTACTTGCAGCACTACTCACTGTCTACTCCATAGTTTCATTTCAAAGGAATATGATATGGAAAGATGAACTGACCCTCTGGTCTGATGCGCTAAATAAGACCGATAAGTCGCCGGAGGTTTATACGGCTATCAGTGTTGCATACAGAAGGGCTGGAATGTATAATCAGGCGATTGAGGCGTCGGAGGAGGCCCTGGCACTGGGTGGACAGAAAAATTTCGTTGTCCATGAGAACCTTGGCATGATTTATCTTGCCCAGAGGAAATTGGATATGGCTGCCATGGAGCTTGAAAAAGCGGCAGAGGGTTACCCTGATAAGGCGCAGATTCATTATAATCTTGGAGTAGTCTACTACAGGCAGGACAGGCTTGATCTTGCAGAAAAAAGCTTCAGGGAGGCACTGAGAATAGACCCGGAATACCACAAGCCCTATTTAAACCTCGGGATCTTATATATGAGACAGGGGAGGGCCGCAGATGCTCATCAGGCCCTTGTAAAGGCTATGTCTCTTTCCCCCGGAGATCTGTCATCACGGTTTTATCTGGGGATATTATCAGAGGGTACTGGTAATAAAGAAGAGGCCGCACAATATTATCATCAGGTGTTGGAGCACGCAGGTGAAGGGGACAAGGCACTGCTGCAGGATGTACGCAGCAGGCTGGAGAAGATTGAACAATAAGGACAGGACGGGATTAAAATAACATATGAACCGATTGGTAAAATGGACAGGGAGGTGGTGGTTCAGGGATATAGTAATCCTGTGTCTCTTCCTCGTCATAGGCAGTGCAATCTATAAGAACAGTATTGGCAACCCCTTTCATTATGATGATCAACTATATATTGAAGACAACTTTAACATCAGGACACTAAAAAACATCCCCCTTTTCTTTACACACCCGAAGACAATTGCATCCAATCCTAACAAAGCGGGACACTACCGCCCTTTAGTGGTAATGAGCCACGCTGTTGATTATGCCCTGGGCGGTCTGAATCCTGTCAGCTATCACCTTACCAGTCTGGCCTTTCATGTCGGGTCAGCTTTACTGATATTTCTGATATTGAATACTATGTTGTGCAGGGGTGATCAGACGCCGTCAAACAATTCGCTGCCAGACCGGCAGAACCGTTCCAGGCAATCTGACTCAAAGGTCTCTTCGAATCTTTCTCGTGTCAGCAATGACAGTAAATGGTGTTTTGCTGCCCTGGCAGCCGGGCTTATCTTCCTGGTCCATCCCTTCAACTCAGAGGTGGTGAACTATCTAACGGCCCGCTCAAGCGTTATGAGCGGGTTTTTCTACTTGCTGGGTTTTTATTTCTGGGTGAAGTATAGAAGTGAAAAGAGATCTTACTTCTACATCTTCTCTCTTCTCGCCTTTATTGCCGGTATGCTTAGCAAAGAGGTGGCTATTACCTTGCCGGTGATGTTATGGCTGTATGACTTGTACGGGTTTGGACAGGAAAGCACGAGCCGGTCTGTTACAGGCAGTGCCCACGTATTAAACTGGCGAACCTGCATACTGTATCTTCCCTTTGTACTTATTGTTTTGATTCCATATCTGATTATGCGGCTCTTTTCCTTTGGCAGTTTCCTTCCCCATTTCAGGGCCGGTGTGACGACACAGATTTTCACTGAGCTGCCGGTACTGGTAAAATATTTGAGACTATTTATACTCCCTGTCGGCCTCAATGTTGATCATTATGCAGTGACATATAAAACCTTTTTTGCCGGCCCGGTAATGTTTTCAGCTGTCATTCTCATCTTATATATAATAACGGCTGCATTTTTATATAGATCAAAGGCCTTGTATTGGAGGCTGGCATCTTTCTTTATGATATGGTTTTTTATCGTCCTGATTCCTACAACTCTCTTTCCTTTAAATGCCATATTTCAGGAGAACAGGGGTTATCTGGCAATAGTGACCTTTGCTGTTCTTGCAGGAATAATTCTGGGTAAAATCAAGGTTACCAGTTTGCCGGGCTATTTACCAACAGCGATAATATCAATCCTCTTGCTGATATATTCTATAGGAACTGTCCATAGAAACAGTGTCTGGAAGGATGGACTCAGTCTCTGGAGCGATGCTGCAGCCAAGTCCCCGGGATCAGCAAGGGCTTATAGTAATCTTGGAACTGCCTATGCGAGATCAGGGGATAATGAGAAGGCAGTCAGCAGTTTCCTTCGTGCATTAGAGCTGGCAACCCCCGAATCAGGAATTGATCCCCTCAGTGTTCACTATAATCTCGGCAGCGTATATCAGCAGATCGGAAGACCTGATTTGGCTGTCAGTGAATACATGATTGTCACCAGGCTCGACCCGTTAGATTCACGTCCTTATTACAATCTTGGTGTTATATATCAGCAGCGGGGTGATCTTCCAGCGGCGATAGATTCATACAAAAAAGTCCTGGAAAAGAATCCCGCTGATTTTAAGAGTTATCACAACCTCGGGCTTATCTATCAAAAAAAGGGGGATTTGGTACCCGCTGCCGGATTTTATAAAAAGGTCCTTAATATCAACCCGGGGTATGAAAGGTCGCGGTTTAATCTTGGAGCAATATATGAAATGGAAGGGAACCTGGATGCAGCCAGGGGTGAGTATATTACAGTCTTAAAACTTAACCCTGAATACATACAGGCATACTATAGTCTCGGAAAGATATATGAGAAGGAAGGGAAGATGGAGCTGGCGGTAAAGGCTTACAAAGAGGCGGCCCGGAGAAATCCTGCTGACACTGCACTTTCCGGGTATATAAGAAGTCTTGAGAAATAGGGAGCTTGCAATGGAGATCCTGTTACTATGAAATGCAGGAGGGCATGGATTGTTCTTGTACTATTTGTCCTGCTTGGTACAGCAGTCTACTGGAACAGCCTTGGTAATTCTTTCCATTATGATGATCAAATGTCTATTGAGCTTAATGAGAATATCAGATCATTAATAAACATACCTGAGTTCTTTGCGGACCCTAAAACACAATCCGGCAGTCCTTACGAAGCCGGGCACTACCGGCCGCTGGTAGTAATGAGCTTTGCAGTCAATTATGCCATCGGTGCCCTGAATCCTTCGGGCTACCATTATTTTAATCTGATTCTTCACATAGGTTCGGCTTTTCTGTTATTTCTGATAGTGAATACAATAATGGGCGGCAGTGAACTGGCTGAAGTGAAGTTGTTGTGGAAAGGCGTTAGCCCTCTCATTGATTCGAGGCGGTTTCTTGCCGCAGTCTCAGCCGGTTTCATATTTCTCTTACATCCATTTAATTCAGAAGCCATCAACTATGTAACTGCAAGGTCGAGCGTATTGAGCGGGTTTTTCTATCTCCTGGCCTTTTATTGCTGGGTTAAGTACAGAAGCCAGAAGTTGGAAGTCAGTAATAAGTTAATTTATGTTTTCTATCTCTGCTCTCTCCTTGCCTTTGTTGCCGGCATGCTGAGTAAAGAGGTGGCAGTCACCCTTCCGGTGATGTTATGGCTGTATGATTTATATGGGTTTCAACAGGCCCCCAGGAAGCAGGCCTCAGCATTTGCATATATTGTTGACTGGCGAAACTATCTCCCATATCTTCCTTTCGTGCTTATTGTGGTTGTCCCATACCTTCTGATACGACTGCTGTCTTATGGGGTTGTTCTCGACCCATTCAAACGAAAGATATTTCCACAGCTCATGACTGAACTTCCTGTACTCATACAGCACTGGAAGATGTTTCTTATTCCCACAGGACTCACGCCGATTCATGATGTGAGAATATACTCAACCTTCTGGTCTTTTCCAGTGGCAATATCTGCAATCGTCCTGATCTGCTATGTCGTCATAGCCATATACCTGCTATATTCCTCATATTCATGGAGGGTGGTTTCATTTTTTATGTTCTGGTTTTTTATCGTCCTCTTACCAACCACGATCATACCATTGAATACGATCTTTCAGGAAAACAGGGGTTACCTCGCGGCTGTCAGCTTTGCAGTATTGGCAGGCGTGGCTATAGCAAAAGTCAGCAGGAACAGCCTTGAAAAGGCAGGGATAGCTTTCCTGGTAATCCTCGTTGCTCTATATTCCGTGGCTATTGTAAAGCGTAACAGCGTTTGGAAGGATGACCTCACACTTTGGACCGACACCGTACAGAAGGCCCCGGAGTCACCTTTGGCCTACACAGCGCTGGGGGTTGCCTACAAGGGCCATGGGTTGTATAATGATGCGGTTGCAGCATTTCAAAAGGCGCTTGCTTTGGGCGGACAGAATAATTTCATCGTCCACGACAGTATGGCAAAGATTCATATGATTAATAAGAGGTGGGATATGGCAGCAGTTGAGTTTGAAAAGGCGCTCAAGGCTTTTTACTATAAGGCCCAGACCCATCACGACCTTGGGGTGTGCTACTACAGGATCAATAATCTTGACCTTGCAGAGAAACATTTCAGGGAGGCCGCCAGACTGGACCCTAAATATTATCTGGCCTATGTCAATCTGGGGATTCTATACTCGAACAAAGGGATGAGGGAGGATGCGGTTCTGGCCTACCAGAAGGCCATTGCTCTTTATCCCGATATGTTGTTAGCACAGCTCAACCTTGGAATATTGCAGGAGGAGATGGGGATGACGAGTGATGCAGTTGAGCATTACCGGATTGTGTTGGGGAAGGCAGGAAAAGATGATGATATTGCAAGAGAAGCCCGAAACCGTCTAAAAAGACTGGAAACTTTATATTCCAATTAACGCAAATAACGAGGAGAGCAAAACAATGAATGAGGACAACATGGCAGGCAGCGAAGGGAACGATGCAGAAGATATCTCAGGAAGCAATGCAGCGGAGGGTAATCTGTTACAGGAGGAGCAGACTGGCGAAGGAGCGGCTCGAGGGGGGCGGAATCTATGGAAATACATAGTAATCCTTGTTCTCGTGCTGGCGGCCGGAATCCCGGGCGCCTATTATGCCTATAAATACTTCGAGAGGTCTGATCCTGCTTATTATACGCAGCACATGACGATGGGATTTGAGAACTTCAGGGTGGGGCGTTATGACGCGGCTGTCGAAGAGTTCAAAAATGCCTCAAAGGCCAATCCGGAGAGTTTTGATGCTAACTATGGTTTGGCCCTTGCATCTCTAAGGATGAAAAAACCGGAAGAGGCAGTTGCATACTTTGAAAAGGCGCTCAAGATCTCCCCGGACCGCCAGGATGCCAGATATTCACTTGGAGTTACTTATCAAAAACTCGGCAGGATGGAGCGTGCCCTGGCGGAATATCATAAAGTGGCGGAACTCAATCCCAGGGCCTTTCAGGTCTATAATAATGCAGGGATTATCTACACTCAGATGGGGAATTATCAGCGGGCGGTACAGGCCTTTGAGGTCGCTATAAAGATAAAACCTGATTACTTTCAGACCTATTTTAATCTTGGCAAGGCCTATGAGTCTCAGGGAAAACCGGCCCTGGCTGCCAAGCAATATCAGTATGTAATAAAACAAACATCTAAGAAGCCGGAGACAGCCAACATTGCGAAAGCCGCAGAAGAGCGGCTGGCTGCTTTGAATGTTGCTAAAGGTAAATAGTTGAAGATGAGTTGAATTTTAGCCTACGCATTGGCATATAACTTGCGTTACATATCTATGAATGGGTATATACATGAAATGTGAGATAAAGAGGCCGCTTGCCTTTTTCCTGTTTGTTTCCATTATACTCTGGTCGGGATTAATTTATGCCTCCAATTACAACTGGATCCAGAGTGACTGGTCAGGCGGTGCAGACCCTTCTGTATCTGCCAGTCATCCAGGGAATCAATCCGGCTGGAATAAATTTTCCAGTAAAGACCCTTACGTAAACACCTCAATAGCCGGACAAATTTCCATTTCCCCTCAACCCGGCTCAATAACGCAGACATCGGATGTGCTCGATTTTGACAGAGGCATATTGACCAATCTGGAGATCAAAGGTGGTGGAGGTACTTATACAACGACAAGATATGAGGATAACAACCCGGCAGTAATAAAGACAGGCACATGGGCGACCAGTACGCTTTTCAGTCCTTCAGGAGGTACCTTTACCAATTCAAACCAGCAGGGCGCCACTGCAAGTTTTACCTTTTCAGGGATACAGGTGACGTGGATCGGGCCCAAACACCCTGCCTTTGGCATCGCCGATGTCTATCTGGATAATACACTTGTGGCGAGTGTAGACACTTATCGCAGTGTTGCCATTGGTCAGCAGACAATTTTTACGGCGTCGGGCCTTACCAATAACGCCCATACTATCAGGATCGTTGTGAGCGGGAGAAAAAACAGCGCGAGCAGCAATACATACATTGGGATTGATGCCTTTGACGTGTTGACGGTTTCGAACCCGGACACGGCTGCATATATAACCTTTGTTGCAAATGGAGGTACCGGTTTTATAACCCAGACAGCTGATGCAGCTGATTTCGACAGGGGCACATTGACAAATGTGGTAATAAACGGAACAGGGTACTATTCCAATCCTCCTCAAAGATATGAGGATAACAATTCGGCAGTAGTCAAGACGGGCACATGGGCTACCAGTACGTTGTACAACCCTTCAGGAGGTACCTTCATTAATTCAAATCAGCAGGGCGCCACTGCAAGTCTTACCTTTACAGGGGTACAGGTGACGTGGATCGGGCCCAAACACCCTGCCTTTGGCATCGCCGACGTCTATCTGGATAATATACTTGTTGGAAGTGTAGACACTTATATCAATACGGCCATTGGCCAGCAAACGCTCTTTACAGCTTCGGGCCTGACCAATACTACACATACTATCCGGATTACAGTGAGCGGGAGAAAAAATAACGCGAGCATCAACACATACGTGGGGGTGGATGCCTTCGATGTTATTGCAGCATTCCCTGATAATAATGCCTCTTTACTGCTTGCAGGCGGCGTCCTTTCCGGGACTTATGAGTCACCCTCTTTTGATACGGATTCCGGAGGGGCCTTGTTCTATTCAATTACCTGGAATTCCGTGGTCCCTGCAGGGTCCAGCCTGAAATTCCGGATTGCCACTAATAACGATAATCTGACATGGAATTTTGTGGGGCCGAATGGTACAACCGGCGCCAACGACTACTATACTGCGCCTCCTCCACCTATCTATTCGGGACATAATAGAGACAGGTATGTCAGATACAAGGCCTATTTTGATAGAGATTCAGCAGCAGTAAGCAGCCCAAGACTTGATGACGTCACAATCAACTATGGGTTGGTCTCCTTTTTAAAGGGGGTCTATGAGTCGCCCTCTTTCGACATCGGTGCGGGGGGGGCATTTTTTTCTAATCTGACATGGAACTCCACGGTCCCTGCAGGGTCCAGCCTGAAATTCCGGATTGCCACTAATAGCGATAATCTGACATGGAATTTTGTGGGGCCGAATGGTACAACCGGAGCTAATGACTATTATACAACTCCTTCTTCGCCTATCTATTCGGGACATGTGGGGGACCGCTATATCAAATATAGGGCATATTTTGAAAGGCCTGACATTAATCCGTTATATAATCCGAGGCTGGATGACGTAACCATACATTATGAGGTAAACCCGCCGCTTCAGACCCTTGTGAGCTCGCCTTATGACTCAACTGTTCTCATCAATGTTATTAACCGGTGGAAGTGGTCAGAGGATATCCCGGCATCTACGGACCTTGTCCTCCAGCTGCGTACATCTGCAAATGGTACAGCATGGAGCCCATGGTACGGGCCTCACAATACAACATTTTCTGCCTCGACAGGTGTCTCACAGGTCACCGTTGCAGATACAACCGGTTTTTCGGCAGGGGGAAGGGTGACGCTGACGAATAGCGCCGACACCGACCAGATGGAGGTCAGGAAAATAACTGCCATTAATCCCGCAGGTTCCATGATCACGCTGGACTCGGCCACCACTTACAGCTATGCCGCAGGCTCCTCCTTTACAGACACATACACAGATCCGGCAGGGACGGAAGCGATAAACCCGGCCCATAGAAGCGGCGACAGCGGTGTTAATGATGACAGGTGGCTGCAATACAGGGTCTTTTTGGTTACAGGGCTTGGGACTATAACTCCAGTTTTGAGTGAAAGCCGGATCGGCTATTTTCCTGCAGACGGCAGGTATCAGCCTGATGGAGTAATAGACGGCAATGGGGATGGTACCTTTGGGGATGGTACCTGCGGAGGTGGGGCGTCCCCATGTTATGGGGCCTTTGGTTCAGGCAATGGAGGAACATCAAGTAAAAATATAGATCCGGGATTCGAAGGCGGCCAGAATACTTATAACATTCAGATACAGAACGACGGCACCGTCCCATCAATTGATCCGTCCAATGATACAGATATCTACACAGTTACATATAATATCCCATCGGATGCCTCCGGAAGCTGGACGGTCTCTATCCCTGGCCTTATTGATGAGGACCCGGTTCTATCAGGGACACAGGTCGCAGTCAAGGCTGGCAACGTGCTGCCATATAGCCTCATCGTGACCCCCTCTGATTATGCCCCGGCAAATTCATCTCAGGACATCATATTAAACCTTCGCTCGGAAAATAATTATGCAAGAGTGGATTCGATAAAGGCCACTACAATGATTAAACCCGTATACCAGGCCGATGGGATCATAGGGATTGTTAATCCTGACGGAAGTATCAGCAATGAAAATGGTGATGGTCCGCCGGTTGACCCCGGGAACATAGGCCACGACACATCCGGACAGGGCAACGGCGGGAGTTCATCCCGGTCTGCCATCCCTGGTGATTCGGTTAAATTCAGTCTCAAGATCGAAAATGAGGGAAATATCAGGGATCGTTACACCTTGTCCCACACAACTTCCTGCGTTGATGTTAATGACATGGTAAAGCCCCTTTCCCCTATCTGGAAGATATTCATCAACGATGGCGCCAAAGATTATGAGATAACCTCTTCCCCTGTGACGCTGCCTCAACCGCAGGATCAATATATTCCGGCAACAGTTAATCGAAACGCTATTTCATTCAAGCGATACACGCTCATTGTCGTACCGCAGGGTGAGCCGCTTACGTGTAATACCATCCTGAAGATCAAATCTTTCGGAGATGATAAACTTAAAGACTCCCTTAAGGCCACAACAATACTTGCCCCTACCTACAAGGTAGACGGGATAATCTATGCATATGGCTATGGAGATGTAGAAGTTATAGGAGACTCTATTGGTGACGACGATGGAATATGTGAGACTGGAGAGCAATGCATCGCAGAGATTAAATATTCCAATGTAATGGGACAAGGCTGTGGAACCTCAGGTCCTGGGGATAATATTTACGGGACGACGGGGTCAGGCAACGGCGGTTGTGCTTCACGTGACATCCTGGCAGGGACATCCAGGGAGATTACGGTTGGTGTGCAGAATGAAGGTAATGTGCCGGATACTTATAGAATTTCCTGGAGCAGTCCGGGAGGTTGGAATGTTGTGATGCAGGAGAGGCTAAACAATGGAAGTATGATTGAGTATGGCCCTCCTGCCGTTGTTGTCCCAACGGCAACTGCAGGTAATCCATCGAACTATAATATGGGAGGGTCTCCGTTTTTTACTTTTAAGATAACCCCGCCCTCATCTTTTACATCAGGCTCTCAGACCATTACATTTGACATACAATCAATAGGGGACAGCAGTAAATTTGATTCAGTCAGGGCGGTTATCAACAGCAGTGATACGACCCCCCCGGCCCCTGTAGTCCTGGACATAGACAGCTTGACAACCACTTCCTTTAAGGTGTCGTGGACGGCGCCGGGAGATGACGGGGTCAGTGGAACAGCAACTTCATATGATCTGCGTTATTCCACATCACCAATTACTGACAATAACTTTTTACAGAATCCCAGGGTGAGCAGTTGTAAAGCCGGTGAGAGCAACCTTGGTAAGCCAAAATCTGCAGGTAATTCCGAGTCATGTACAATCTCACAACTCTATGCAAATACCGATTATTATGTCGCCTTGAAGACTTCTGATGAGGCAGGGAATGTCTCTTCCATATCTACCTGCAGCGGGTGTCCGGCCCATACGCAGATATCCGGTGATGCAACAAGACCCGGGACGATTACAGATCTTGTTGTAACGGATGTTTCAAAAGATTCCATGACCCTCTGCTGGACTGCGCCTGCAGATGACGGGACGAACTTATCCTCGGGCGCCGTTACAGGATATGACCTGCGCTATTCTACAAGGGAGATTGTCGTGGATAGTTCGACACCGGGTGCCGGACAGGTTGTATTCCCCTCTGCAAAATCAGTGATTCCGTCAGGAGGGTTTTTACCCCCAAAATCGCCCGGGATGAAGGAGTGCTACATAGTCCCGGTAGAAAATAAGATTGATACAGGCGGTGGTGTGATAGATGACAGGACCTTGAATACAAGGTTTTATTTTGCAGTCAAGGCAATGGACGAGAGGGGAAAGGATGCAGATACTTCTATAGCCGATGCCCACAAATCTTTAATCTCCACAGGAGAGGTTATGGGCCTCACGCCCCTTGTCCCTTATGACTATAACATGGTTTCTGTACCTTATCATCCTGTTCCGGATACCCCGGCGGCTGTCTTCGGCGATGATGTCGGGGCTCAGCTCACTGTTTATCAGTGGGATTCGAGGGGCCCGGACTTCAACAGCGGGTGTTATAATGGCGAGCCATCCCCGTATAGCACGGCCCCGGCGAGTTATACATGCTCAAAGCTGACATCCATCAAAGAAGGCATTGGATATTACCTGTGGGTACCACCCGGGAATATTACTCTTGATGTCCCGTTAGCATCAACACCGGCTCCGGCTCAGAGCTGCCTGGATGACAGGGGGGTTACATTCCAATGCAATGTATTATCTCTCCAGGACGGATGGAATATGATAGGGGCCCCATATGATAAGGAGATAAACTTCAGCCCGAGGGATATCAATAATAACGGAGGCATAGAAAATAGCGAGAGAGGTTTATATATCAGGAGGACAAACCAGGGTGCAGTGACAGTGGCAACGTTTCAGGATGCTGTCATTTCAAGAAGCTGGATAGACGCATCTGTATTTACAAATCATACCTATGAGGTTTGCGATCAGGACAGGCCGGGTGAACCGCAGGGTACCCGGTGCAGCCTTGTCATGCAGCCATGGAAGGCCTACTGGATCAAAGTGCATGGAGAAGGCGCACTGGTAACCTTTGAAATTCTGGCGCCAAAGTAGAATGAGGCTGAAGCCTGCGAAATAGCGCAGTGTTCAGCATTGCAGGTGTTTTGAAAGTTTTGACTAAAGTGATTATGAGAGGAAGAGCGGTGTTTAAGCGTTCGATAATAATCATCATATTGTTCTCAATCAGCATAATATCCTCAGCCTTTGCCGGGGAGGCCGACTGGTCTGTCCATATCAAGGTATCCGTGCCAGACTCGAGGGGGGCCGATGGGACGGTCTGGAACCACCTTATTGCAGGCGTGCGGGAAGGGGCCACGGACGGGTTTAACAGCGCCCTGGACACCCTCTCTATGGTTGAAGCTGACTACCCGATCCAGTCCATGTTTACCCATGGCACCATACCGGAAGATAAGAACAATGATGGCGTGGTGGATAACTGGGTATGCAAAAACCCTGAAGAAGGATATACGGATCAGGAGTGTTCACTATGGCGGGATATAAGGGCATTTGGGGAATATAAGGTCTGGTCATTCCTTGTCTTCTCCACCTTGAATGGCGGGACTGTCACACTAAATTGGAGTTTCGAAGACAAGCCTGCGGATATGGATATAACACTTGTTGAGCTTTCCAATGCGGCTAATGCGGCAAAAAGTATGGATATGAGGAACTCTTCGCTATATGTTTACACAAACACACATGAGGCAGGCAAGAAGTATGGGGTCCGCTATTTTGAGATAAGGATGAAAACGAAAGGGCTTTTCATCACCCCGCCTCAACTCCCTGATGGTACGATGGGCTCCTCCTATAATGAGAAGTTATCGGCAATAGGGGGATCTCCTGTATGGAAGCTTGCCAGTGGGAATCTTCCACCCGGTATGTCATTAAATACAAACACGGGCGATATCACCGGTACCCCGACCGAAACCGGCATTTACAGCTTTACAATCACCGGGGTTGACCCGGTTAGTAAATACAGCAGGTCACGGGATTATACGCTGAATATCAACTCAATACCGAATATTGACGTTTCGACTCTGCCGGATGGTGTTGCAGGTGAAGCCTACCGCGGCCGGATTACAGTCAGGGGGGGTAGTGCGCCAATTGTATGGAGTATATTAGGTAATCTCCCTGAAGGAGTATTACTCGATAGTAAGACAGGAATATTATCAGGGACATTGATCGTCCCTGGGATATATGATTTTACCGCCGGTATCAGGGATGTTAACGGGGCCACTGATTCAAAGGATATCAGGATTACAGTGAAAGAACCCGACGATAAAGAACCGCCGGATGCGATTAGTGACTTGCGGGGGATCTATCTGACGGATACATCGCTGCTGCTGATGTGGTCTGCACCATCAGACGACAGTTTGACAGGCACTGCAGCCATCTATGATTTACGTTATATGGAAAGCTGTCCCGGCTCCTCAGAACTTGATGAGGGGACATGGGATATGGCGGTCGAGCTGCATGGTGAAAGGAGACCGCAGGCAAGGTCTCTTCAGACATATACCCTGTCAGGACTTAAGGCAGGAACATCATACTGTATTGCCATCAAGAGTATGGATTCATTGGGGCACATATCGGCTATATCCAATATAGTCAATTTCCCATTATCAGGCGAAAGGGGGGCAACAGAGCTTTCAGATCTGACCTCGTCAGTTATATTGAAAAAGGGATATAATCTCATATCAATCCCGCTTATGCCTGTGCAGAATGACATAGATTTGCTCTTTGAGCGTATGGTGGGAAAACCTGTTGCTCTCTACAGATGGTATTCTGCATATCCAGGCATTACACCGCCAAGGTATTACATGGAAGATATGATATTCCCGGGCAACGGATATTTTCTCTATTCTCCATCTGACAATATAACCCTGACTGTTGAGGGTCTCAAGACTGTGGACCCGGAGTATAGCGTCATGTTGCAAAATGGCTGGAACATGATAGGCAACCCGTATGAGAAGGCAATCCTGTTGAGTGAAATATCTGTGAAGGACAATAGTGCCAATGGCATTGCTCAGCCATTTATGGAGGCAGTTCAGAACGGCCTGATAGGGAATACCCTGTACTATCTTAACGGAAATAACTATGATTTCGCCTCGTTCAATGACCTCCCTCCGGCGGCATTTGAGCCATGGATTGGCTATTGGATATATGTGAATAATGTGAATGGGGTAGAGATAAGATTCAAAAAACCGTAGCATAGGAAAAACAAATATTATATATTAATATCAGAATAATGAGGTAAATGTAAAAAATGAGTATAAAAGACGCACCCGAAAAACAAATCAGTATTATCGCTATTTTTGTGTTCATAATAATTATTTCTAATTTTCTCCTGTGTCCTCCGCATGCCTCTGCATGGAAGTTCCCTATAGAGGTCTCTACAGTCTCTGATAATGGAGAAAAGATTTACAACAAGCTTGTAATCGGCAAGGAACAAGGGGCTACCGATGATCTTGATTATCTATGGGATACCCCTGCACTGACATCTCATCCTGATTCTGACCACCCTTTAATCCTGAGGGCCTACCTGAGCGGAAAGGCTGCCGGAGGAAAACAGTCTGTACAACTCTGGAAGGACATCAGGGGATTTGCGGATGGTAATACAATGTGGAGGATTTCCATTGATTCAGTCCCAAAGGGTAAGAAGGTAGTGTTGACCTGGGATATTCCTCAGGACATGTTAAAGTCCGGTGAGCGGCTTATACTGAAAGACAACGGCTCTGCGGGTAGTGATGGGCAGCCGCAGCAGACAGATATTTCCATGGAATCAAGTTACTCATTTTTATCTACAGATGAGGGGACGAGATCTATGTCATTAGAGTTATCCAAGGCCTCTGTCAGGAACGGAAACGGCTTAGGGTGCGGAACTATAAGATCACACAGGGATGGCCCCGAAAGTGGTGGAATAGACGTACTGAGTGTGGCTTGCTTATTCTTGCCAATAATATTCTTTAAATCTCGTCGTTTTTTTTCTTTCCGCAGAGTTGACATGTTTTAGATTATCTTTATAATGGATTCAATTAAATGGATAAAATAGCCGCTTCTAAAAGATACTTAATTTTACTTGTAGTCGTCATCTCCTTAGCATGTCTTTCTATTGTCCTTGTGCCTGGAGAGAGCAGCCATTCCCAGTCACCTCCGGCTCCCCCGCCTCCACCGGTGCCATTAGTGCCATCACTGCTTGAAGACATCAGAAATACGAAACATAATCTTTCCTCTGTTCCTCCCTCAGGTATAGAGCGCAATGTATACACCGAACAGACAACTGAAGTATGTATTTTCTGTCACACTCCTCACGGGTCAGATGCAGAAGCCACAACGACACTTTCAGCGCCATTATGGAATAGAAATCTGTCTGCAGCACGCTATATCCTTTACGACCAGATCTGGAGTACCAGTTTTGAGGCATATGAAGTAAGCCCCCCAAAGCCTAATGCCCCTACTGGTTATTCGAGATTATGTCTTTCCTGTCATGACGGGACAATTGCCATGGGGACAGTCGTCAATCCGCCTGGTTCAGGGATATTTTTCCCTTCGTTCGACATGATTTATCCGACAGGTCAGGCATCGGCAGGAGGCGCCGGGACAATGCCTGTGGGATCAGGGGTTTCAACAGGGGATACAAGGGTTATTGGCACTAACCTGCAGAATGACCATCCTGTGTCTTTTGTATACGATACGGTCCTTGCCCTCAGGGATGAAGAACTTGTAGACCCGGGTGCGCCGTTGGTTCCGCCTGCCAAGGTGGGAGATACCACCCCTATTTCACCGATGAGGAGATATCCCGGCAATCTTTCGGGCAGGTACGATTCAGTGCAGTGTACCTCCTGTCATAATCCTCATGCTGCAACTTTTCCCAAGTTCCTGCGTGCCAACTTCTTCAACGAGCCTGAGAGTCCTGACAGGGGAAAGATCATCTGTGTTTACTGTCACGATAAGCCGGGCTGGTCGGGGAGTTCACACGATGTGGCTACATTTGTACCGCCGGCAAATCCGACACAGTCTAATCCGTATAACTTTGACGGGGCCCCGGATCATACAGTGGGTAAATATGCCTGCCGGGCCTGCCACGATCCACACACGGCTCAGGGTGCAAAGAGGCTCTTGCGCGAAGGAGTGGATTTCAACAATAATCTGGCCATAGAGAATACCTGCTATCTTTGCCACAGACCGGCAACGGAGATGGGAATCACACCTGTGCCTGGTGTAACGCCGCCTGATATCAGGAGCGAATTTTATAAAGATGTAAACTTAGGCCGCGGCGGCACCGGCAGCGCAATGAACATTACCATGGACCCGGGCCATGAACCTGTATTTGTAGCCAGACCTCAGGAAGGAGTGGAACTCTGGAGTTCCTCCCCTCCGGTTTTCAATGAATATACCCCTGGTACCACCATACAGGATACTACACATATCGAATGTGTAGATTGCCACAACCCGCATCAGGTTGCGAAGACCAACAGGTTAAAGGGTATGAAGGGGATTGATATTAATGGTAGTGTCGTAGGGGCAAAGATAGCCGGGAACAGCCGTGAACCATATGTATATGAAGTCTGTTTAAGGTGTCACGGGAATAGTTATACTAATCTGTTTTTAGGCAGCAGATACCCCGAGGATACCAACTATCGTTCAGATCCAAGAGATGCCGGTCCCACTAATGCTAATTTGAGCCTCAGGGGTTACAGCAACAAGCGGAAAGAGTTCGACCCTAACAGTGCGGATATAGGTCTGGATCATACGCAGCAGTTTTATAATCCGGCCTTTCACCCTGTGGCTGCTCCTGGAAGAAATGGCACACGTCAGCTCTGTAAGCAGCTTGCCATTGCCTTTGATATCAGTGAGTCAAGTGTTAATCCGGCAGGTACCAATGGGAGCTGTGATGCAGACCCTGCCGGGGCGCTAAGGAACATTACCATCCAATGTACGGATTGCCATAACAATAACGTGTCAGGGATTGGTGATGTCAAAGGCCCTGTAACAGGCCTTCCGAATGGTGCTTCATACAGGAGGATAACCGATCGTCCGTCCAAGATAGGTGAAGATACCAGTATAGATCCAACCAAACCTCAGGGGCCACATGGTTCCATCTATACACGCATACTGAGGAACATGTACAATACTGACATCCGGAATCCGGGAAGAAACTATGGTGAGGATGGCAAGAGCAGTTCAAATTATGATAACTTCAGCCTCTGTTTCCAGTGCCATGACCGGCGCGCATTTGATCCGAATCAGTCCGGGGCGAATCCATATGATCCATCATGGACCAACTTCTTCGGGAATCCTGGATTGATTTCGTCTGCCTGGGATTACAATCTTCATGTATACCACTTGTTGCTTGGCGGCGCCTACTGTCATGAATGCCACAACAACGTCCACAGCAATATTGAGGCGCCGAACACCATCTATGGGAATGGAACCGGTAGAATCTACCCGAACTGCGGCGGCGGAGACTCCATGTCAGACCCTCCCGGGTGTCTTCCTCCGGATGACGAAGATGGTATTATTGACGGGGTGGTAGATACGCATCTTATTAACTTCGCCCCCGGACTCGTAGAAGGCGCCACGGCGATTAAACCAAGGTGGTATATGGATGTTCAGGGGAGTTTTACTCTCTTTCGTTGTGATCTGAAATGTCATGGAACGACCATGTCTACCTGCCACTACCGTCCCAATCCAAGCTCATTCATAGGTCCCTTATGGTGTGCAGGGACCGCAGGGGAGGAGTTTTAGAGAGGCCGGGGGAGTACGTGCTTTTTTTATTGTCTCAGGTAGTTGCAATGGCTCTGGTGATGGTAATTGCATCAACAGCGAAGGCAGAAGAAGTATCATCAGCAGGCAATCACTATCCACCATTAGAAGACGGGATGGTTCTGATCCCTTCCGGAGAGTTCCTCATGGGCAGCTCAGAAAATGATGGACAAGTAGGGACATCTGTAGGGGTAGATGAGATTCCACTGCACAAGGTGTCTCTGGATAGCTATTTCATAGACAGATATGAAGTGACTAATGGTGAATATAAATTATTCGTAAGGGCAACCGGCCATCCCCCACCGGTGGATATTAAAGAAGGCTTATATTCGTGGAAGGATGGTTCTCCACCGGAAGGCCAGGACGATATCCCGGTTACATACGTCAGTTGGTATGATGCTGAAGCCTACTGCCGCTGGGCCGGAAAGAGACTCCCGACTGAGGAGCAGTGGGAGAAGGCTGCACGGGGTACAGACCATCGTCAGTGGCCCTGGGGGAATGATTTTAAAGGAGAGTATTGTAATTCAAAATATACAGGACCGGGCAGAATTCTTGTACCGGGGAGTCTGCCGGAAGATGTCAGTCCTTATGGGGTCTATGATATGTGTGGAAATGTCGGGGAGTGGACGTCATCATGGTTCCTTCCGTATCCTGGGAGTTCACTTACGCGGGAATCCTATGGTAAGATATACAGGATTGGCAGGGGGGGCTCATGGGTTATGCCAGCCCTTCCATACAGCAGGTCGGCCTATCGCTCCAATACCTATGAGCCGGAATATAAACATCGCGGACTCGGTTTCAGATGTGTGAAGGATGCGGAATAAATTTTACCAGAGTGTTTCGACAGCAGGTTTTTCTCTTTTGTGTTGTTTTGTCTATGGTCTTTTATTAACCGGATGCAGTACAATGATGAGAGAGGTCAAACCTCCTGCTCCGCCTGATGGGATGGCATACATCCCTGAAGGATGGTTTCTGATGGGGAGCAATGAGAAAGACGGCCTCCTGGGACTGGCAGTCGGGGTTGATGAAATCCCGCAGCACAGGGTGTATCTGAAGGGCTATTACATAGACCTGTATGAAGTTACCGTTGGGGAGTTCAGGAAGTTTCTTGATATAACAGGACGAAGGACCCCGCGGATATGGAAAGTTGAGGAGTGGGTTAAGATATATCCCGTACCAAAAATAAATCATCCAATGAACGCTATATCCTGGTATGATGCAGATGACTATTGCCGCTGGGTTGGGAAAAGACTTCCAACTGAAGAAGAGTGGGAAAAGGCCGCAAGGGGTACAGACGGCCGCCAGTGGCCCTGGGGCAACGAACCAAACGTTCCAGAGGATTTAAAAGCCAATACATTAGAGGCCCTGACAAGCTGGACAACACCTGTTGGAAGTTATCCGCAGGGGGTGAGCCCCTACGGGGTTTATGATATGGGGGGAAATGTGATGGAATGGACCTCTTCCTGGTATAAGCCCTATCCAGGGAGCACCCTGAAGCGTGAGGCATTTGGAGAAAAATATAAGGTTCTGCGCGGCGGCTCATTTGAAAACCCCTCTGTGCCTTTTGCCAGAACTGCCTACAGACATTCAGTAGCCCCGCAGTGGGATCATCCCGGCCACGGATTCCGATGTGCCCTGGATGCTGAGTAATGAATGCTGAGTAAAGGAGGTAAGATGTTCCTGGTGATCCTAACGATTGTATCTCTGCTGGCCGGCTGCAGTCATCAGAATTTTATTGTAAAGAAGGATCTGCCTGCTGACATGGTCTATATACCTGCCGGATCTTTTGAGATGGGAAGCAGTGAATCCGACGGCAAACTTGGTATGGCCATTGGAGTGGATGAACTTCCAAGGCATATGGTTTATGTAGATGATTTCTACATGGACCGCTATGAGGTTACTAATGCCCAGTTTTTAGACTTTGTGCTCAAGGTAAATGATCCCTATCGGCCAAGCCACTGGGTGGAGAGAGAGGTATTTAAAAAGGGCGAGGACAACTATCCTGTTGTTGATGTGGATTGGCTGGATGCCGATTCCTACTGCAAGTGGGCCGGGAAACGTCTTCCCACAGAGGTTGAGTGGGAGAAGGCAGCCCGTGGTACTGACGGCAGGCTATGGCCCTGGGGGAATGAATATGACACTGGAAAGGCAAACACCGCAGAGTCCGGGAGAAAGTGGACAGCGGCTGTTGGCAGCTATCCGGGGGATGTCAGTCCGTATGGTGTATATGACATGGCCGGTAATGTAAGAGAGTGGACGTCTGAGTGGTATACGCCTTATCCGGGAAATACTGTTTCAGCCGGCCATTATACCGGGCCTTATCGCGTACTGCGCGGCGGGTCCTATGAGACTCCCCTCTACAGGTATACAAGAACTGCCTCAAGATATGCTATAAGATCAACCCTTGCGACAAGGGGACATAACTGGCACAGCGATTTTGATCATGGCTTCAGGTGTGCAAAATCTCCATAAGGAATTTCCGGCACGTTCTTACATGCAGCAGGGGGTTCCCTTTGTTGTAGTAATGTCTCTTGTCACCATAATTGCAATTCTTGTCAACTCCGGCACATTCTCATCCCCCTTCGTCTTTGACGACATCCCTCATATTGTCTTTGAAGGAGGCAGGATCAGAGATCTCTCCAATTTTCTTGATCTTTCAGGAACCAGATATGTGGGTGAACTATCTATTGCACTGAACTATTATTTCGGAGGACTTAACGTCTTTGGCTACCACCTGGTCAATGTCTCCATCCACATTATTAATGGCCTCCTTGTCTGGTGTTTAGTCACTTTGATATTCAGGACGCCGGCGATGATGGCAGGTGCATCCGGAAGGGAGCAGCTTAACGGTTTTATAGCACTTGCTGCGTCCCTGATCTTTATTACTCATCCGGTACAGACCCAGGCGGTCACATATATTATCCAGAGGTTTGCCTCCCTGGCGACGCTGTTTTATTTCTTATCACTGGTGCTTTTTCTGAAATGGAGACTCGCTTCCGGTAAGAGATTCAGGATTATCATCTATCTTCTTTCCATATCTTCTGCCATCCTTGCCATGAAGACCAAGGAGATCAGCTTTACCCTCCCCTTTATGATCCTTCTATTTGAATTCACATTTTTTAAGGACAGGAGGAGGCATCTGTACGTTTTTGTTCCATATCTTCTAACCCTTGCCGTCATTCCCCTGACCCTTATGGATTTCCATATACCTGTCAGCAACATTGCGGGAAGTCTGGAAGGGGCGGCTCAGAACACATTGAATATTTCAAGAGGTGATTATTTACTTACACAATTCCGGGTGATAGTTACATATATCAGATTGCTGGTTCTTCCTGTCAATCAGAATCTTGATTATGACTACCCCGTCTATCATTCCCTTTCTACACCTGCAGTCTTCTTATCCTTTCTGTTCCTTTTGGCTATCCTGTGTCTCGCTGTATATCTTTTTGTCTATTCCCGTAGGAACGGTAATGTGTATCTGCTGTTGACGTCCTTTGGCATCCTCTGGTTTTTTATAACCCTTTCAGTTGAATCAAGTATCATACCTATAAAGGATGTGATCTTTGAGCACAGACTCTATCTGCCTGGTGCGGGATTTGCTATGTCATCTGGTTCAGCGCTGCTGTATGGTATTGAATACTGGCGGGAGAGGTCAGGGATCAGGGTTTCTCAGATGCTTGCAGCCTCCATTGTGATAGCTGTTGTTGTCATTCCACTTTCCCTGCTTACGTTTAAAAGGAACCTTGTCTGGGGGAATGAAGTTGCCCTCTGGACAGATGTGGTGCGTAAAAGCCCTAAAAAGGCAAGGGGGTATGACAACCTCGGAGCTGCTTATTATAAGGAGGGTCGAATAGACGAGGCCATAAACGAATACAAGACTGCCTTAATGTTCAAGCCTGATCTTGTAGAGGCCATATATGACCTCGCAGTTGCCTACAGGAAAAAAGGCCTCTACAATGAGGCGATAGAACAATTCAAGACCTTTCTGAGACTCAGGCCTGAAAGTGCTCCGGTACACCATCTCCTCGGATCTGTCTATTCAGGACAGGGGAGGGCTGATGAAGCGATAGAAGAATACAGGAATGCCCTGCGGCTTAATCCGAAGCTGACAGAGGCCCATTACGACCTTGGGGTCGCTTACTATAAAAAGGGCCTTTCTAATGAGGCGATAGAGGAATTCAAGACCGTCTTAAATCTCGATGCTGACTTTGCCAAGGCCCACAACAGTCTTGGCTTTATCTTTGCAAATATGGGAAAGATAGACGAGGCGATAGGGGAATTCAGGGCAGCCTTAAGACTGAACCCTGATTTTTCTGAAGCCCGCAATAACCTCGTTTTGGCCTTCAAGGCAAAGGAAATAAAGGAAAGACAGAGATGAAAAAAGAGGTATATAAAAAGTCCGGCTTTACACTGGCCCTGATACTTGTGTCAGCAACTGCCCTCCTTATCTATTCCAACAGCTTTTTCTCTCCCTTCCACTTTGATGATATTGGCAATATCATAAAGAACAGCAAGATCAGAAGCCTTGCAAATTTCCATAATTTTTCGGGGACAAGATATATAGGAGAGCTCTCCTTTGCACTGAACTATCATTTTGGCCGTCTCAGCGTCTTCGGGTATCATGTAGTGAATATCGTCATACATATAATAAACGGCCTCCTGGTCTGGCTGCTTGCTGGTCTGACATTAAGGACACCTGTCATGGAGCGCTTCAAAATGGATTCGAGGACCAGGTGGTTTATAGCCCTTGCGGCCTCCCTGATATTTATTGCCCATCCTGTACAGACCCAGGCTGTTACCTACATTGTCCAGAGGTTTGCCT
>JADLDG010000050.1 GCA_020846775.1 Nitrospirota bacterium | reverse complement strand
TCCAGGCTAAAAGGGTTGGAAAACACCAATGCCCCGTTTGCAGTATATCTGGAGGTTGATCATCTCCCTGACAAGATAGCCTGTTCCAATCTGTACAGACTGGGCCGGACAAGGGACGAATCTTTTGCTATAATGGCATGTGATCCAACAGTATATGACAATAAAAAAAAAGGTCTTTGCATTCTGAAGGAGTCTCCCGTGAACAGACTGCCTGAAGAACTGTACGAATCAAATAAGCGGACTCCCGCCTACCTTGAATACAAACAAAGAGAAACGGAATGTCTCGTCAGTCAGTTTAAAGAATTACTTCCAGAGGTGAACGGGAGTATTAAAGTAGTTGACAGTGCAACGCCATCTACATATGAAAGATATACCGGCACTCCTCGTGGTTCCATGTATGGGGTGAAACAATCTGTAGACCAGATAAAACTCAGTTCTGTTACTGCGATAAGAGGATTTTACCTCGGCGGACAGAGTATACATCTCCCAGGAATTATGGGCGGAGTTATTTCGGGATTTCTGAGTGTATCAAATATCTTAGGGCTGGAAACTATTTGGAATAAGGTTAGAGAATGTCGTTAAGAAAAGTTGTTATCACCGGTATGGGGGCAATCTCGCCTTTTGGAATAGGGGTTAAACCCCTTATGGAAGGTCTATATGCGGGGCAGTCTGCTGTTGTCTCTCTTAAGTCAGAGTGGGAAGAACAGGTTAAGGACTTGAATTGCTGGGTAGGTGCACCCATTAAAGAATCTCTTCCGTCAAAATCAATTTCGAGACAGTACAGACGGACTATGGGACCGACTGCCATCATGTCGCTGCTTGCTGCCAATGAGGCAACAGGAGAAGCCGGAATCTCTGAAACCGTTCTCACATCAGGAAGGACAGGTGTCAGTTTTTCTTCCTCAACAGGAAGCGCTGAGTCGTTAACCCAATATTTTAAGGAATATTTCAGCAGTGCTTCCTTAAAGAACATATCTTCCGGTTCATTTTTCCAGGTCATGAGCCATACATGCGCAGCTAATATAGCCCATGCCCTGAATATTAAAGGCAGGGTGATATCACCTGACGCTGCCTGTTCGTCTTCGACTCAGGCAATTGGCCTGGGGTATGAGGCCATTAAATACGGACTCCAGGATTTCATGTTGTGCGGAGGATCGGACGAACTGGACGCAATCGTATGCGGTTCATTTGATCTGCTCAATGCCACGTCATGCCGCTTTAATGACAGACCTACAGAGACCCCCCGGCCATTTGACCGTGACAGGGATGGAACTGTATGCGGTGAAGGGGCCGGTTGTATAATACTTGAGTCTGAAGAGTCTGCAATAAGACGCGGGGCCGTCATCCTGGCGGAGATTATTGGTTTTTCAACATTATCAGATGGCACTCATCTGGCTCAGTCCCACAGCGATTCAATTGTAAGGTGCATGGAAAATGCCCTTGACAATTCAAATTTGACGCCGAAGGATATTGACTACATCAATGCCCATGCGACCGGCACAATCCAGGGGGATATATCAGAGGCAGGGGCGATCCGTAAAGTATTTGGAGGCAGGGGAGTGCCTGTCAGCAGTCTTAAGGGACATATGGGACATACGCTGGGTGCCAGCGGCGCATTGGAGCTGGCAGCCTCTGTAAGGATGTTAAATGATGGGGTCCTGATTCCCACACTGAATCTGAAAAATCCCGGGGAGGGATGTAATGACGGTGTTAATCATCTCATGGAATTAAAAAGGGTTCAGATAACGACTTTTTTAAAAAATAGCTTTGCTTTTGGAGGCATCAACTCCATACTGGTTATAAGGAGGTATATTAACAGAAATGACTGAACAAGATATTGCGGAACGAGTAAAGAAGATCCTGATAGAGGAGTTTGAACTTAAAGAAGAGGATCTGACCCCGGAGGCGACATTATACGATGAACTGGGGCTTGATAGTCTGGACAGTGTTGATCTGGTTGTTGCTCTGGAACATGAGTTCAAATTTAAGGTCGTGAGAAATCTGGACGAAGAAAAGATTCGTTCTATACGTACTCTCAGTGATATTCATCGTTTTATTATTGAAAAGCAGAGAGCGCTTTCCCAAACCAGTCAGTGAAAGTTTCCGGATTAATAGCGGAAGGCATTTTTAGAGTTGCAGTATACGTCCTTAATGTTGTCTACCTTTCATATATAGTTCTGGCTACTGGTTTTTATTATTTATTTATTTTCCCACTCGTAATTCTTACGCTAATGGTGTTTCAAGACAGACGTCTGGATAACGCCATGAGATGTTCGAACCGGCTTTTCGGCAGCCTCCTTGTAAGGATATCATGGCCCCTGATCAGGATTAAGTGTGAGGGAAAAGAAAATATTACCAGTAACCTGCCATGTGTGGTCATAGTAAATCATCGTTCAACGGCTGACATATTTTTAAGCGCCTTCTTTACTCCCGGAAATACCGTGGTTTTTGTCCGCTCGTGGCCTTTTAAGTTATGGCTTATAGGCTGGTTCATGCGGCGTGCAGGATACATTGATGTAGAAAAGATGAACCCAAATACTTTTTTTAAAGAGGAAGGCCGCGAATTATTTAATCGGGGGGTATCTTTTCTGTTCTTCCCGGAAGGACACCGCTCCCGAGATGGTAGACTTCAGCCCTTTCGTTCAGGGGCATTCATGACGGCAGTTGAATTTAATTTGCCGGTCGTGCCGGTATGCATGACTGGAACAGAAAAATTCCTGCCTATGAATGACCATTTAATAAGGCCTGCCGGAATAAACATAGATATACTGCCGGCAGTTCATCCGTCATCATTTCCGGAAGAAAAACGCGCATTAAAACTGAAGAAACATGTTGAATCTCTGGTCAGGGAACATTTGCATGAACCGTAAAGAAACGGGGCTTTTAAGAAGCAATGAGCAATGAGGGTGAATACACGTTAGCGCTGGCTAACTGAGGAACATAAAAATAATTCCTCCCTTTAGAAAAGGGGGGAAGGGGGGATTTGAAAAGGTGTTTTCAAGTGAATAGCAACACAAATTACCAGACATCTGTATTAAAAGACCACCCGGCGAAAGACTATAACGCACTGGATTTTGAATCTTGCGAAGATATTCTTAAGATACAGGACAGGCTGCTTATAGAGCACCTTCATTACACTGTTAATAACTCCCGTTATTACCGGGAGTTATTCGACAGACATGCGCTTAACGCCAATTTAATCAAAGGTGTGAAAGATCTTGTTCAGATTCCGCTTACTACCAAGAAAGACTTAGATGGTCACAATGATAAGTTTCTTGCCTGCGATCCGAGGGATGTCGTTGATGTCTGCCAGACGTCGGCCACGACAGGTGTTGCGCCTAATATGCTTCTCCAGAGTTCATCAGACCTCGCCCGTCTTGCGTATAATGAAGAAGCGTCATTCAGGATGATCGGCATAGATGCTGGAGATACCGTGATTGTATGTGCAGCAATAGACAGATGTTTTATGGCAGGACTGGCTTATTATTTCGGCGGCTTGAAGGTCGGTGCAAGGATGGTAAGGGCAGGTGCCGGGAGTGCGGCCCAACACTGGCATATGATAAAGACAACAGGTGCAACGGTCATTGCCGGGGTGCCGTCTCTCATACGGAAGATCGGACAGTATGGACTGGAATGTGGTGATATCCCTTCAAAAACCGGTATCCGACTTCTAATAGCAATCGGGGAGGGTATTCGGGATGACAAATTAAACCTCCTTCCTTTTGCACATCAGATAGAAGAGATGTGGGGTGCCCCACTGTATTCAACCTATGCCTCAACCGAGATGGCCACGGCCTTTTGCGAATGCAGGGAGAGGAAGGGAGGGCACCTACGTCCCGAGTTAATTATCATAGAGATTGTTGATGAAAATGGAAATCCAGTCCCTTCTGGATGCACCGGCGAGGTGGTGATTACTCCACTCGGAGTTACCGGAATGCCGCTTATCAGGTACAGTACAGGTGATATCTCTTTTCTGATGACAGAGCCATGCGGTTGCGGACGCAAAACCCCGCGCCTTGGTCCGGTAATTGGCAGAAAGAATCAGATGCTTAAGTTCAAAGGCACTACTGTTTTTCCCTCCGCCATACTTTCGGCTGTAGAAGGAATAGAAGGGGTGGAAGGTGTCTGTATAGAAGCCAGGAAGAATGACGACGGCACTGACAATATATTATTATACGTAGTCTCAACTAACCCTTTGGTCTTAGAGGGGGTAATTGTGGATAAGATCAGGGCCTGCATCCGAGTCGTTCCTGAAATAATATTTATATCAGAGAAGGAGTTTGGCAATAAGACACATTATCCGGAAAAACGCAAGAAACAATTATTTATTGATTTCAGGTAACAGGCTTTGACCATGCGCCTTATACTGGTCGTGACTTTCTGTTTGTTAAATCTGATATCCGCTGCACCTGCATATTCTCTGAATTCAGGTGTCGCAGAGACCGCGCAGGCAGATTCATACTGGACGGTTCTTGGAGGCTATGGAGCCACTCATGTGGGTTTGGGCAAGACCAGTGAGCATGTAGAGACGGCAGATCTTGTATTAAGATATGGACTTGTGCTTAGGAGTGATGTTGGCCGTTCCTGGTTCAGGGGACATCATGACCTCCTGATAGAGTTACCGGTATACTTAGTCCTGAGACCTGTTGTCTCCCCTATGTTCGGCATGAATTTCCTGGCCAGCTATTTTTTTACAACATACAGGCAGGGATCACCGTATGTTTTTGCCGGGGGGGGGCCTGTATACATTGAATCGAGCAGTATCACCAACGAAGGTCTGAACGGCAATTATCAGGCTGGAATAGGTTTTCTATTCAAGACAAAAAAAGGTCATAAACTAAATGCGGAGTATAGGTTCCATCACATATCAAATGCTGGAACCAGGGACCCTAATGTACCTTTGAACTCAAGTAAGTTTTTATTGGGGATAACATTTTTCTGATCAGGAAACATGGTCAACTATGGCTGACTTAAATAACATCGTGTCGGGGCCGTCTCTGCCTGTCAAAGTCCTGGAACTGGTTCCCCACAGGGGAACCATGCTTCTTATTGATGAACTTTGTGAGTGTTCATCTGAACACGCAGTTGGCAGGGCTGCGATTACGTCGAAGAACCCATTTGTAGATGCAAGCGGGAGGCTTGAAGGTGTCTGTTTTGTAGAGTTATTAGCCCAGCTCGCAGCCTCTGCAAGGGGACATGACATCTTAAAGACGTCAGGCACAGTAAAAAATGGATTCCTGACCGGCATAAAAAATTTCATTATAAACAAGCAGGCCTCTCTTGGAGATTCGCTTGATATCCGGTTTAATAAGACATTAGAAATGGATAACGTCATTGTAATCGAAGGCGGAATATTTCTTCATAATGAATGTCTGGCATCTGGAAGGCTCAACATCCATTTGTCAGGTGAAGCACAGACAGAACCTGCGTTACATCCGGATAAAGGAATGACCGGGGGGGGTTGCGAACAGCTCAGTCCAGTCAATAGAAGCATCATTTTCAGTGGTATCAGGAAGTACCTGAACAAACAGGAAACATCTGCTGGAACCGGAAGGGCATACGGAGAATTATGTTTCGATAATGCATTTCCCGGTTTTGATGGTCATTTTCCAGGATTTGCCATATTGCCGGGTGTCGTCATGATTGATATCTCCCTTTTACTTTGCGAGGAATTACTTCAATGTCAGCTTATACTTGCGGAAATAGAGACGGCAAAGTTTACAAATTCCATTTTACCAGGGGATCTGATCGAGGCCGAAGTAAATGTAGTTGAAAACAACGAAACCTATAGAGTACGCGCAAGATTGACAACAGGGAGCAAGGTTGCTGCAACCCTTTTATTTTTGGTAAAAAGAGACGGTAATGACCAATAAACATGCGAAGACGCAATAATCCGCTATATTTTCCCGAAATTCCTGATGCGCCTCCGCCACTTGTGGCGCAGGTGAAAAGAAAGGTGCGCTTTGAGGAGGTTGATACGCTGGGGATCGTATGGCACGGACGTTATCCGAGCTACATTGAGGATGGGCGGTCGGCGTTTGGTGAAAAATACGGTATAGGTTATATGGACATGTACAGGGAAAATTTCATGGCCCCTATCGTCCGGATGCATATTGATTATCATATCCCCCTCCGGTTTCGTGAAGAATGTATAATTACTGCTTCACTGCATTGGACAGATGCCGTTCGTTTGAATTTTCAGTATATGATCTCCGGACAGGATGGCGGTGTTGCGGCTACAGGGTATACGGTTCAGCTTCTGACTAACATGAAGATGGAGGTACTGCTTGCCCGTCCTGAATTTGTGGAAGAGTTCTGCAGACGCTGGAAGGAAAATCTCTTTCATGAATGAGGTATTTGTGGCAGACACCTCTATTGTGACCGCAATGGGCAATTCGATAGATGAGATGTGGCCTGTGCTCAGTGCAGGCGGTTCAGCGATAAGGCCAGTCCAACGCTTTAATACGGACAGGCTTGCGTATCATGACGCGGCCTGTGTAGAAGGTCTGGAAACTGATAAAGGAGAAAATTTCATATGTAAATTGATGTCCGCAGCGCTGAATAATCTCAGGTCCCTTCCGAAGGATATCTTCACCATATGGACCGGAATTAAAGGGGATGTACCGTTCATTGAAGATACGGCAGAAGGAAGGAAAGGGATGCCTCCTTATCTGTCCAGACACTACCGGGAATGGGTCTGCAATTATCTTGGGATTCCAGACACCGGACTTGAAGTCAATGCTGCATGTGCCTCTTCCACAGTAGGACTCGCCATCGGGGCGCAGATGATCTCCGAAGGAAGGTGCTCATCCGTCCTTGTTTGTGCTGCGGACATGGTGAGCCGTTTTATCTTTACAGGCTTTGCATCTCTGCGCGGTCTTTCGGCAACAAAGTGCCGTCCTTATGACCTGGATAGGGATGGCTTGCATCTGGGTGAAGGGGCTGCAGCTATTCTCCTCACTGACAAAGAATCTATAGAAAGGATGGGTTATACACCTCTGGCAAGACTCACAGGCTGGGGTATAGCCAATGACGCCAATCATATTACAGGACCTGCTAAAGATGGCCGCGGCCTGATAAACTCCATAAGACCGGCCCTTGCCCAGGCAGGTCTTTCTCATGATAATGTAGAGGCATACTGTGCCCACGGTACAGGGACACCTTACAATGACGCTATGGAACTTACAGCTATTGAGTCGGTCTTCGGGTCAAGACGTTTCCCTCTGTTCTCCGTAAAAGGGGCCATAGGACACACCCTCGGGGCTGCCGGGGCAATTGAGGCTGCTATCTCCATACGTTCTATGACTGAAAAAATGGTGGTTCCTACATCAGGATTAGTCAGGCCGGAAGACAGGGCAGAGGGAAGGGCATCTGATAAAGAACAGCCCTTTCCAGGCAACAATATACTGACATCAAACTCCGGATTCGGAGGATGCAATGCGGCACTTATATTTGAGAGGATGTAAACGCTCATGCCACCCGGTCTGACATCCTGGCGTAGTCTGTCATTCTGAACCCTGTCCTGAACTTGGTGTAGGATTGTTTCAGGATCTCAAACGGTGCAGGGTCAGGAGATTCTGAAACGAGTTCAGAATGAAAGGCGGCAATGATAGGGAGGCGCTATTTTCGAGTGAGCCATCATGAGCCAGTGCTTACAAATTGGCATGAAAATAATCCCCCTTACTCCCCCTTTTTCAAAGGGGGAAATTAGTTACCCCACTTTAGAAAAGGGGGGTCAGGGGGTGATTTGAAAGGCTATTTTCGAGTGAAGGGACCTGATAAATAGATGGATATCTGGATAACTGGTGGTGCGTGGATAACTCCTAATGGACACGGCGTTATGGCGGATGGGAAACGCCCTGTGTTGGGTACAGGTACTCCAGTACTACCTTCCGAAAAAGGGTTGTTTCCACGTCCCCATCCGAGGTTCGGCCGTTTCGATGCTTATACGAAGTTTGGGTGCCTGGCCGTTGCCATGACGCTGAAAGATGCCGGCATTAGCGAAGGCGAGGCATCTGAACCGATTGGGATGGTAGTGTCAAGCCTCTGTGAAGTAATGGAAACAGACCTGGCATATTATCAAACTACACTGGAACAGGGAGGGGTTCTTTCAAGCCCCAACCTCTTTTCCTATACACTTCCTGTCATTGTCCTGGGTGAATGCGCTGTACTGTTTAATCTAACAGGCCCGACATATTGCGTTGGTGAGAGCTCCGGGCCTGGAATTAGCGCCCTTGAAAACGCAGCATCAATGATTGCCTCCGGGAAGACCAGCAGGATGCTGGCAGGCTGGATAGACAGTCCGCCAGTAAATATGATGGCTACAGGAGACCGGCCGCTGGCAGGAGCGGTATTCGTAATCCTTGACGCTAAGCCTGCTAACGTGTTATCTTTTCGAACTAAACTGATGTATGATAAGGGCAGGATGGTGCAAAGCAGCGGCAGGGATGTGACCTCACTTACAGACCTATTTGATCCCAAAGAATAATAGAGCTATGAGAATAAAAATTATTTACCCGAAGTGGAGAAAAATCGAAAGGCAGACGCAATTTCACCTCCCTCCCCACGGTCCGGTGGTCTTTGCAGCATCACTTCCTCCTTATGCGGATGTTGAATTTATAGATGAAAATGTAGACCCGCTGGATCTGGAAGACAGTCCGGACATTGTAGCTCTCTCAGTCATGCTTGCTGCACAGGTTCCCCGGGGATTTGAGATCGCTGACCACTATCGCAGACGCGGGATACCCGTGATAGCAGGAGGAATATCCGCATCCCTCCACAGCGATGAGTTTCAGCAGCATGTAGACAGCGTCTTCATGGGGGAGTCCGAGGGTCGTATAGAAAAGGTGCTTGAAGACTTCATGAATAACAGACTTGCTGCGGTTTACGATGAGAGAGGAGACCTTCCTCCGGTTGAATTGGTAGGACCGGCAAGGCGCGGCATCCTGAACCGTGAACGCTATACTTATCGGGGGATTAAGATGCTGGATCTGGTACACGCATCCAGGGGCTGCCGTTTCAAGTGCTTCCCCTGCTGCACGCCGTTCCTTGGAGGGCAGTTATTCAGACCCCGCCCCATCTCAAAGGTAGTTGAAGAGATTAATTCAATTGACAATAACAGACTCTTTTTAGTTGACAATTCTCTGGCCCAGAATTACCAATGGGAGGAAGAGCTCTTTAAGGCGCTTATCCCGTTGAAAAAGAAGTGGGTAAGCCATCCAATCGAGGATGACGACAAGCTTCTCGATCTGGCGTATCAGGCCGGCGCCTGGTATGTTTACCAGGCGGTCTTCGATACATCCGATGTCATTCGAAACCGGATCAAAAAGTACAAAGATCATGGTATTGGTGTTGAAGGGACTATTATCCTCGGCACAGATGACCAGGACATTGATTATATAAAGAGGCTGGTAGACTTCCTGCTGGAGATCGGGCTGGATCTTGCCGAGTTCACCATCATGACACCATTCATGCATACCCCCATCAGGGCGCAGCTTGAAAAAGAGGGGAGAATCCTCAGCAATAACTGGGCGGATTACACATGCGACAGGGTCGTCTTCCAGCCCAAAAAGATGACATGCACTGAATTGCAGGATATATATGAATATGCATGGGATACCTTCTATAAAGAAAGACCGCAGGAATTGAAGATGGGTGACCTGTTTATGAAGGTAATACAAAGGGAGATAGCAGATGGCACTTATCAATCACCGCCCAAACCTAAAGATTATGCTCGACACACCAGGCAGTGTTGAACCCTTTTCCTGTATAACCATTTACCAATGGCCAAGATACTTCTTCTTTCATCCAATATAACGCGGGACCCTTATCCTGTTTACCCCCTTGGAATGGCCATGATAGCCCATGATTTACTTTCCCGCGGGCATGAAGTAATTGAGTGGGATTACCTTGCTGAGGGTGAATCACTACAGGGTCTGACGGATCTTGTAAGGGCACAGGAGCCTGATGTCATTGGCATCTCTATTCGCAACATAGATAACTGCAGTTACAATAATACAGTCTCCTATGCACCGTTCTATCAGGATATTATCAGGGTATTGCGGCTCTGTACTGAAAGTCCTATTGTCCTGGGGGGTGCAGGGTACTCATTGTTTCCCGAGATCCTTCTGGAAAAATTGGGGGGAGATTACGGGATAGCGGGGGAGGGTGAGGTGGTTTTCTCGCACCTTGCCGAGGAACTTGCTGCCGGAAGGAGACCGGTCACAAGGATATTAAGAAACGAGACCCCTTTGACAGGGGGGGAAACTGCAGCTGCAGGAAGAAACCCTGGATACGCGGAGTATTACATCAGGCATGGTGGCATGATGAACATCCAGACCAAGCGGGGTTGTCCGCTAAGATGCGCTTACTGTTCTTACCCGGCGCTGGAGGGCAGAGTTTACAGGTACCGTCCGGCCTCAGTTGTGGCTGACGAGATTCAATTGCTCATTGATAAGTACCATGCAGATTATTATTTCATTGCAGATTCTGTTTTCAATGATCCGTCAGGACACTATCTTGAGATAATAGAAGAAATAGTCCGCCGCGGGATACAAATCCCCTGGATGGCCTATTTTAAACCTGACCGGTTTCGCCTGCAGGATATCGAACTGATGAAACGTTCAGGTCTGAAGGCTGTAGAATGGGGAACTGATTGTTCTACGGACATAACACTGAAGGGGATGGGTAAACATTTTTCATGGTCGGATGTAGAAGAGAGCAACAGGCTGTTCAGCTCTGCAGGTATAAGCTGTGCCCATTTTATCATATTCGGCGGACCAGAGGAGACTGAACAGACAGTTGAAGAGGGACTTTCAAACATTGACCGTCTTAACGACTGCGTCGTCTTCGCCTCAACCGGGGTCCGGGTAATACCTGGTACACCGATTCACAGGCGGGCGGTCATGGAAGGAATGGTCACTTCAGCAGATGACCTTATCGAGCCTTTTTTTTACTTCTCCAGGGATGTCGCCGCCTCCTTTCTCGACCAGGCCATCAGAAGGTCTTTCGGCAGCAGAATAGACAGGGTCTATCCATTTGAAAAAGATGCAGACAAGGTAAGGGCATTTCATAATCTTGGTTATAAGGGACCTATCTGGGACATGCTTCTGGGAAAAGGTATCAACCTGGAAAGAAGACGTAAACGTGTACAATGATAAACATCCTGATCGTCATACCAACATTCAATAACCTGAAGACCCTGCGGACTGTGACTGAGAAGGCCGTGAGTACAGGCCTTAAGGTCCTCGTGGTAAATGACGGAAGCACAGATGGCGGTCCGGAGACTCTGGCAGGACTGTCAGTCACGCTGCTCGACTTTACAGATAACAGGGGCAAAGGGAGCGCCATCCTCTCTGCTGCAGAATGGGCAGAAACCAATGGATATACCCACATAATTACAATTGACGCAGATGGTCAGCACGATCCGGGGGATGCGGCCCTGTTTCCCGATCTGATAAGGGAAAATCCGTGGACGATTATCGTCGGGACCAGACAATTTGGAGAGATGGTTCCATTCTCAAGCCGTTTCGGCAGGAAATTTTCCAACATGTGGGTCTGGATTACGACAGGATGGAGAGTCCCGGACAGTCAGAGCGGATTCAGGGCTTATCCTGTAGCAGCGCTTCGGCAGGTTAAATGCCAGGGCCGGAAGTACAACTTTGAGGTTGAGATTCTTGTAAGGGGTATTTGGGCTGGACTGTCCATCGTTCATAAGGACATTTCCGTTCACTACTCTGATGAAACAATAAAGGCGTCCCATTTCGATCCTCTACGGGACAATGCGAGGATATCATGGACCTACACGCGGCTGGTACTTAGGAACTTTCTTCCATGGCCGCATAAGGTGATATTTAATACAGACAGTGAAGAGAAACTTTCTATCCTCCATCCGATCAGGTCATTCAAGCTTCTTCTCCGGGAAAGCCTTTCTCCTAAGGACATGGCCTTATCGTCAATGCTCGGGGTCTTCCTTGGTGCACTCCCGCTGATTGCGTGTCATTCCATAATGATCTTTTTTGTAGCCACCCGGCTCAGGTTGAACAGACTGGTGGCGCTGAGTGTCAGCAATATCTGCATGCCGCCTTTTGTCCCAGGCCTGGCCGTAGCAGTTGGTTATTACATGAGGCACGGCAGTTACCTGACGGAATTCAATATGCAGACACTCGGCTATGAAGCGCCCCAGAGATTATTGGAATACCTGATAGGTTCATTGATAATAGGACCGGTTCTGGCCGTATTAGTTGGAGCTATTGCCTTTCTAACCGGCATTTTCTACCAGAACCTCAGAGTTTCCAAAGGTACAGATGGTCAAAGGGGGTAATTCAGGCAAGGCTCATAATCAACAGACCTATGGCAGCAGGATTGGTTACGGGATATTCCACATCCTGATAAGGGTGACAGGTCCGATACCAGCGTACCTCCTGCTCGCATTCATTCTCCCGTATTACCTCCTGATAAGGACCAGTGCGAGAAAGTCTGTATATTACTATCTGAGACACAGGTTTCCTGATCAGGGGAGGATAAGGCGGTTTTTGGCCGCGACATACTATCTTTATCAGTTCGGCAAGGTTCTAATAGACCAGGCGGCTATCGGTATCCTTGACAAGGACTGCTTTCAGGTTGATTTTCCCGGACAGGAGAACTTATACAATCTTGCACAGAAGAGGAAGGGGATGGTCCTGCTGACTACCCATGCCGGCAACTGGCAGACGGCTATGGCGACGATGGATCACATAGGGACCAGAGTGAACCTGTTGTTTAATATTTCGAACGATGAAGGGCGGCATTTTTTCGACCTTGCCGGGCAGCGCGACAAGTTCCACTTTATCCCGCCGACCGGCTTCCTGGGTGGAATGGTTGAGGCGACTAATGCCCTCAGGGCCGGGGAGGTGGTAGCCATAATGGGAGACCGGGCATGGGGGGCAAAGACAATGGAGATGGAATTTCTGGGGGAAAAGGCTTTATTTCCTGTAACCCCCTATTATCTTGTTGCAGCCACAGGCGCTGACCTGGTGGTTTCGTTAACTGTAAGGACCGGCAGCATGACCTTCACTATTGGGGCTGAACAGATCAGCAGCGACCGGGACTGGACACAGATGCCGAGGGAAGAGGCAGTAAAAACCCTCTTGCAAAGGTATGTATCATGTCTGGAAGAATACCTTGAAAAGAACCCATATATGTGGTTTAATTTCTTTGATTTCTGGGGTACAAACAAAAAGGAAATGGCGTAAATACCAAGAGGAGGTTTAAGAATTGTCACTCGAGAACGAACTAAAATCTTTAATCATCTCCGAGTTGAAACTTGTGGATGTGACACCGGAGGAGCTGAAGGACGATGATCCTCTGTTTGGCGAAGGCCTGGGGCTTGATTCTCTGGACGCTGTTGAACTGGTTGTTCTGCTGCAAAAACACTACCAGATTGAAACAAAGGATCTTGAACACTCAAGGGAGGCATTCGCCTCTGTAAAAACCCTTGCAGATTATATAAGGGCCAGCCAGAGTAAGGGATGAAACCGTTCATTGCAGGTATTACCGGGCTCGGGGCTGTCTGCTCAGCCGGGGATTCTCTTAAAACAATAATACCGGCGCTTTATTCGGGTAAGAGAAGCCCTTCTGCCCCTGCTATTTTCAGTACAGAAATTGACAAGATAAGTCCGGTATTTGAGGTCCCATGGACACTGGCCTGCATTCCTACCCGGAACGATTCATCCAAGGCCGCCATGAAAGCCACACCATCCAGGACATCCCTTCTGGCACAGACCGCTGTCATGGAGGCTTTGGAACATGCCTGCCTTGATAACAAGGCCCTGCAGGGAATACGGGTCGGGGTGGCCATCGGGACTACTGTAGGATGCACTTTGAACAATGAACCTTTTTACAGGTCTTACAAAAATAAGAAGAACCCGGAAATAAATCCGATAAACAATTTTCTTGCCAACAACCCGGCCCTGTACATCGCCGGGTTATTCAACTGCAGCGGTCCTGCAGTCACCATTGCCAACGCCTGCTCATCCGGTACTGACGCTATTGGATTAGCCAAGTCCTGGATAGAGAACGATATCTGTGATATTGTTCTCGCCGGCGGGGCGGATGAGTTGTGCCGAACGACCTATCTTGGTTTTACATCCCTGCTGATTACTTCTCCGGAACCTTGCAGACCATTCGACCTTAATAGGAAAGGACTGAATCTGGGAGAGGGCGCCGGTATAGTTATAGTTGAAAGTAATGTCTCTGCTGAAGAGCGGGGCATTCCTGTCCTCGGTTATGTGAAGGGATATGGAAGCAGCGGGGATGCGCACCACCCCACAGCCCCCCATCCTGAAGGATCGGGTCTTCGCCGTGCAATAGACATCGCATTAAAAGCTGCCGGTGTTTCGGTAAATGATATTGCATTTATTAATGCCCATGGCACCTCCACTCCGGACAATGATAAGGTGGAAGGGAAAGTTATCGCGGAGATGTTTCCGGACTCAGTCCCGGTCGTTTCCACCAAGGCATACACCGGACACACCCTCGGGGCGGCCGGAGGTATTGAGGCAGTCTTTACGATTAAGGCGCTAATAGACAAGCAGCTACCTGCAACCGCTGGTTTTGAGATATTTGACCCGGAATGCGCTATTACTCCGACTACAAAAAACAGACCGATAAATGGCACAACAGCCATATCTAACTCACTTGCCTTCGGAGGTAACAACTCCGTCTTGGTTATAGGTACGGAACAGGCATGAGCACCCGGGTTTTGGGGATCGGCACTGTTTCGGCCCTCGGGTGCGGAATAGAAACAGTCAAGTCTGGCCTTGAAGGAAAGGTCAGTCCGGCGATTGAGGAACACACGATTGAAACAGCGGATGGAGAGGCATCTTTAAAAGTATATACGGCAGCGGTACGCGGTCTTGACCGCTTTGTCTCGCGACCGGCCATGCGCCGGATGGATCGTTTCATCCAGATGGCCCTATTATCATCGTATCTTGCGATAGAGGACAGCGGCATAATCCTCGATGACAGGACACGGGTTGGGATAATTTTCGGCAGCGGCTACGGTCCACTGCAAACCACATTCAGCTTCCTCGACAGCCTGATAGATTTCGGTGACAAATGCGCCTCTCCCACCCTTTTCGCCAATTCGGTGCACAACTCCCTTGCCTCCCATGTCTCTATATTACTCAAGCTCCAGGGACCATGTCTGACGGTTACCTGCTTTGAACAGACAACGTTTTCAGTGATGTCAACTGCTATTAACTGGCTGAGAGACGGGACCGCAGACTATGTGCTGGCAGGGGTAGGAGATGAGTATTGTGATGTAAGGGGCTACGCAACGCTGATGTCGGGCAGCCGCGGGTCTTCTGCTATCAGGCCTTTGTCTTTTGATGAATGTACATATATGCCTGGTGAGGGTTTTGCAGCCTTCCTGCTGGGGAAAGAATCCGGTGACAGGGCATACTGCAGCCTGAGCAGATGTGAAACCGGACGAAGGGAACTTTCCTGCGATCACGAAACACTGTTTCTTGCCGCAAATGGTGATAGGGATACAGGACGGTTTTATAAACCGTTGGCAGACAACAGGAGGGTTCAGGCATACTCACCACTCTATGGAGGCATGCCGGCAGGAAATGGCTTTGATATTGCTATAGCAGCCCTTTCATTGAAAGAGGGGGTTGTTTATCCCTCGCCTGACAAGTCAGATGAGAACAATACTGATAATACAGATAATAATGCAAATACTTCAGAAATAAGCTGCATAGGCTTTGACAGAAACGGAACCTGCAGCCTATTCACCCTTGCGAAATAAATAGGGATCTTCAGGTTATTGTTGCAAATACCCCCCTTTAGTAAAGGGGGGTATGCGATGCTGAAATACAACAGGGCTCTGAAACAATACTCAAGGGAACATAGAAAGAATATGACTGATGCAGAGAAATTTCTTTGGGATAAAGTAAGAGGAAGGCAACTTAAAGAATGTCAGTTTTACAGGCAAAAGATAATAGGCAATTATATCGTAGATTTCTATTGTCCAAAGGCCAGACTTATTATAGAGCTTGATGGAGGCCAGCATTACACTGAAGAAGGCACTATAAGAGATATTATAAGAGATAAGTATATGGAAAGTTTAGGTGTCAAAGTTCTCAGGTTTTCTGATAGAGATGTTTTTGAGGATATTGAAGGAGTTCTTGAAAAAATATGGGACAATTTATAAAAATCTCCCCTGACCCCTCTTTTTCAAAGAGGGGAAGTATAAGAAACAGAAGTTGTCGTATTTTGATTCTTGGTGTCATCATAATTTTCATAAGCAGCGCCTCCTTTCTCCACGGCGCGGATAGGTCTATTGAACCATACAGGGAATTAGCCGCATCCGAAATGGAAGTCATCTTAACGCAGATGACAGATAATATACAATCTGTGAAAAACCTGAAAGCAGAATTTATTCAGGAACGTCACATGTTAATGTTCCTCGACGTCCTGAGCTCCAAAGGGGTTCTTTACTTTGAGATGCCTGATAAACTGCGGTGGGAACTTACTGAACCTTATGCCTCAATCCTGATATTCAACAACGGCAACGTAGCCAAATTTAACCTCGATAAAGGGAAATTTGTCAGGATGAATCTTGGAATGGAGGATATCTTCCGGGAATCGCTGAGACAGATTATTTCCATCATACGCGGGGATTTCAAAAAGGTTCAGAAGGACTACAAAATCTCCATGGCCCTTGGAAAGGACTACCTCCTTGTTATGAGGCCGGTTTCCGCCGGTATGGCAAAGGTCATCAAGTCCCTCGATCTCTCCATAGACCGGAAAACAAACTTCGTGACAAAGATAATTATCCGTGAACCCAGGGGAGACTCCATAGAAATCAGATTTTCAGATCAGGAAGAGAATAGCTCCCTTGACCAGCGTCTCTTCGATCTGAAAAATCCGCTTACGCCGAACCTTCCTGTCTCCACTTCAAATAAAGGTAAATGAGAAAGAGATTATTCTTTATACTCTGCTTTTTTTCTTATGCAGTTGCCGGCTGCGCGGGAATGAAATACTCAGTGCCTGTCCCGGCCGATCATGCCGAAGGGCAAATGGAACGGATGCTGGAACGTATAGACCCTTACCCGGGAGAGTTCAGACTGTCTCAGCATATCATCATGAAGGTCAGGGATAAGGAGAATGATTTTCCCGGTTACTTGCTTGTGAAGAGAAAGAAAGGTTTCCGTGCCATTGCCTTTGGGGAGATGGGCGGAAGGATATTTGACCTCATCGAACGTGACGGAAAAAGGAAGATCGCGGTCAAACCGGGGGCCATGCCTTCAAACCCGTTATTAAACGGGGTCATGGGAGATATAAGGCACCTGTACGATATACGGGAATCCGAAGATGCCTATCTATCCAGGAATGAGAAAAACACCCCCAGCCTTGTCGTGAGAAAAGGGGAAGACAGCGTCTTCGAGTATCTATTCTCAGCCGGCGGTGATCTGATTGCCTCATTGGAGGCAGTTGACGGGAGGCTGGTAAGGAGCGTCAGTTATTCCGGCTACAGATTATACGATGGATGGGAAAGACCACTACCTTCCATGATAACCCTTGTTAACTACAGATGGCATTATGAACTCAGGGTAGATCTATTAAAGATTGATGCCGGACCAGTAGACGAACAAATGCTGTTTGACAATAAGAACGAAGAATGAATAATTGAAAATGCAGGGACAGCGATTGCCGGACAATTTCAGGACGAGATTCTTCCTCAGCATATTCAGGCATAAAGCACTTGTGCTTTCCGGTTTTGTTATAGCGACAGGTTTGTTTATTTTCGTCGCAGCCGGGATGAACCTGAAGGAGGATATCATGGACCTCCTGCCAAGCCATGACCCTGTGGTGAAAAAATACAAGACAGTCCTTACCAGCTTTCACAGCTTCGATTACATGCTCATTGATGTGGGACCGGAAGTTGAGGGCAGTGTACCACCCAGGGATGAGCTGGTCAGGGCCGCTGACACGCTTGTGGAAAAGATGTCGGCTTCAAGCTATTTCAATGATATCCAATACAGATTAGTTGCAGACGACATGATGTCTTCTTTCGGTGTACTTAAGTTGCACAGGGCCAGTCTGTTTACAGAAGAAGACAAAAGAGCGCTGGAGGAGAGGCTCAGGACAGAGTCTATCCGGGAAACGTTCCGGGGTTGGAAAAGACTCCTTACAGAATCCCCTGCGCCCTTTCTTGCCGATTCGTTCAATAACGATCCTCTTGCAATAGACACCATCCTTCTGAAAAAGCTGGATGACTTCAAGTCCATGGGTGGAGAGGTTAAAATGGATGATGGGAGGATCTTCAGCAAGGACATGAAGCACATCTTTATCATTGCCCAGCCGGTTTACCCGGGGACTGACAGCAGACATGCCAGGGAATTGATAGACTTTATGGACAGGACAATACTGGAGACTAAAACGGTCTCTCCAGGTTTGATAAATATTGCCTACATGGGAAGTCACAGGTTTGGACTTGACAATGCGGACATGATCAAGAGAGACATCAGGATGACATTGTCTCTATCTGCTGGTTCCATTGCCATACTGGCGCTTCTTGCCTTCCGCCGTCCGTTTGTAATGTCGCTGCTGACCATGCTTCCGGCCTTTTTCGGAGGGGTATTCGCATCGTGCATGATTATGCTGGTATATCCGGGCGTTTCTGCCATAGCCATTGGCTGCGGGGCAATGCTGCTGGGAATTGCAGTCGATTTCGGGATACATTTCCTTTACCATGCAGATCAGGTATCTGCAGGAGACACCAGCCGGTCTGACATAATTCATATCCTGGACAAGTTGACTAAACCGCTTATGCTTACTGGTGCAACGACCCTGATAGCATTTTTGACACTGGAACTTTCGGTACTCCCGGGTTACCGGCAGCTTGGTCTGTTTGCTGTATTCGGAATAGCAGGGGCATTTATATTTGCACTTATCGCCCTGCCTCTTCTGATACCCAGGGCAAAATCTACGTTGAGACACCCAGTGATCAACCTGACAGTCATTTATCCAATGTTTTTCAGATGGGTAAAGGGGCATAGAAAGGTGTTGATTATAATTGTAGCGGCCCTTTCTATTACGTCTGCTGTCGGTATTTATCGTCTGGAGTTTGAAGGAGATATTCAGAAGCTGAATGCGGTCTATCCCGACACAAAAAAGGACTGGGACACTGTCATAGGGTCATTCGGAGGCATGCTCGACTCCACATCGGTAGTTGTAAAAGGAAAAGACCTTGAAGAGGCCCTTCAGCGCAACGAGATGCTTTACTCGCGGCTTCGTGATATGCGCGAACAGGGCAAGGTGCAGGGAAGTAACTCCATTGCGCCACTTTTCCCAAGCAGGTCCAGACAGGAGGAAAACAGGCAGAGATGGAAGGATTTCTGGAGCAGGGAGAGGCTTGACCGGGTTATGAACGAAGTCGAGAAAATCAGCATGGAACTCAGGATCCGGCCTGAGAGTGTCAGGGAAGAATTGTCAAGGCTTCCCGGGCCAATGCCGCCTCTGGAGCTTGAAGGTTTTAATTCAGGGATACTAAGGACAGTTGCCGCAAACCAGATTTCCTTTAACGCAGACGGTGTCATGATAATGACTAACCTTCAAAGTATTAATGTTAGTGAATACGCAAACATTGCATCCGTGATCGAGGATTCTGTACCCGGTGCCATAATGACAAACGGGAGGCATTTCGTCCAGCACATAGTCGGCCTGATCCACAGGGAGATGATGAGGCTCGGTGGTGTAACCCTCTTTTTTGTAGCAGCAGCCATGGTCTTTTATTCGAGGAGGCTCAGTTCATTCGTCAGTCTCATGCTTCCTTTATTCCTGAGTCTCTTCTGGACATTCGGAATTATGGGATGGCTTGGAATTAAGATCAACATTATGAATGCCATGATAGTAATCTTTATCTTCGGAATAGTTGACGACTACTCAGTTTTTTTACATGAGGCGTGGAACCATTCAGCTTCTGGAAACGATACTCACCTTTCCCACACAAGCGGCGCTATTACGTTGTCTGCGATCACGACTTTCCTGGGATTAGGCTCACTTGTATTTGCCAGACATCCGGCCCTGCATAGTATAGGCGCTACTGCCATTCTTGGTATAACCTTCGGGCTTGCATCGGTCTTCCTGACTGTACCCTTACGGGGACATAAAACGGGTCATGTTGATTTTACGCGGCTTTGAAGTATAATAGGCGCTGCCGGCCGGTCCGGCAGTAAACAAGGTTTGAATCATTAGAAAAATGCCAGGTATTGAAACCATTTCTGAGGAAGTCTGCTGCTTCCTGCGTAAGAATATTATTGCTGAAGGTGTTTCTTTCGATGAGAACAGCTCCCTGAGTTCGCTGGGGATAGACTCTTTCTCAATAATAGAGATACTTTTGTTCATCGAGCGGCGCTATAATATTGTTGTACCGGAGAGCGATCTGACCCCTGATAACCTGAGGTCAGTGGCTTCACTGACACGCTGTATACACAGCAAATCCCTGGGAGATTAATATCAAAGCGCATGACAATAACATGCCCGGTCACGTCCGCCTGACCGGGGGTGATTTTTTCAATCTGGCCATGGAACTGGGGACGGTAAGACCCGGGCCCCCTGCGAATATATGCCGGCTCGTTCTGCACCTGGATGGTTACCTCAGCTCCGGGTCGCTTCTGGAAGCAATACGCAAGACAGGAATAGAGAACTGGCTGGCAAGTGCACGTTGGTCAAGACCCATACCCTTTTTTATCCCAAGATGGAAAGCTAACGGGAATGGGAACGGGAACGACTTTTTTATTCATGAAAACGAAATGGCAGAAGACGACCGCGGAAAACTGCCTCATACTGTCCTGTCCAGAAAGGTCAGTCCTTTTAACCCGCCTGCCTTTGCATTCGACCTGCTCCATTACCCATCACGAAAGAGCAGTCTTGTAATTACGTGGCATCATGCCCTGATGGATGCACGCGGGGCCGAGATGCTCTCTGCATATATAGGAGTGACAGTGAAAGGCAAAGGCCCCGCTAAACCCTTTTTCTTTGAAAGGCCCGCGACGATGAAAGAAGATGTCTCCTCATGGCTCAGGCTGCCTGCGAGATCGTGCTTTGCGAGAAAGGCCATTCATACTGCCGCAAGTTACTCCCGGTCCCCAATAGCCGCCATTGGGACATCAGCAAAGTCAAAATCCGGAGAAGGAAAGGATCAGGTATACAAGATTATTTCTTTTGATGTAGAAGATACCTCAAGCATTGACAGGGCCTGCATCAGCGCTGGTGCAGGCTTCAAAATCAGCATCTACTTCCTGGCAGCTGCTATAAGGGCCTTTGACAAGGTTATAACCTCAAGAGGCTGCAAACCGTCTGCATATGTTGTTCCCGTACCGATTGATACAAGGAAACGTGGTTCTTTGGGGCCTGTATTTGGTAACCATATCACCTTCCTGTTTTTCAGGGCAGAGCAGGAGGATATCTCATCAATGAACAGACTCGTCACAGAACTTAGTAGACAGATGACGGAACAGATACGGGGTATGATACCGGAGTCATTTACTACTACTATGGAACTTTTCCGGAACCTCCCGGCAGGAATTCTTGCACTACAGGCTGCCGGTCCGACCAAGGGGCAGATTGCCAGTTTCTTCTTCTCCTTTCCCGGGGATACATGCCCGGGTCTTGACAGTTTCCTTGAGGTACCTGTGGTCGAGGTACTTCATCTCCCTCCTGTTTCAGTCCCCCCGGGGCTGTCTATCATCTTTAATAAATACCGAGGTAAGCTGTCAGTAGTACTTTCTTTTGTCGAAGGATGGTTTGACCCTGATGAAATAGATTTGCTTGATAGTTCCATTCGCAAAGAACTGTTTCACGAGTCTGACCTGTTAGACTGATGTACGGAAAAGATCCATCCATAAAATGCGACGTACTTGTAATAGGAGGAGGTACTGCAGGGATCGCTGCATCAATCTCTGCAGAAAGGGCAGGCTGCCGGGTTCTTTTGCTGGAAAAATACGGTTTCCTTGGTGGTATTGCTACAGCCGGAATGGCAGGCACTATGTGCGGACTTTATCTTCGTGACACAAACCATAATGTTGAGCAAGTCTGCGGCGGGTTTGCAAGGGAATGGGCGGATGAGATATCTAAACGCTCAGACATTAAACCTGTGCATATGGCTGAAGGGCTTTATGTGTTGCCATATGACCCCTGGGATTTTCAGAGGACGGCAGACAGGCTTATTCGCAGGGCAGCGGGGGTCACAATGGCCCTTCACAGCACCGTGATCTCAGTAGATATCGAAGGGTGCAATGTTAGGGAGGTAAGGGCCCTGATACGGAACAGGTATGTTTCATTCAGGCCATCCTGTGTGGTGGACTGCACTGGTGATGCGTCGGTTTTGTACATGGCGGGGGCACCGGTAGATGAAGAGACAGGGGTGCAGGCGGCTGCAGTAGTCTTTTCGCTGGATACCTTTAAGCGGGCTAAAGACAGGGAATCCAGGTTAGACGTGCTTCGTGACATCCAGAGGGCTGTCAGGGATAAACAGCTTTCAACAGCCTGCGAGGCGGTATCATTAATCCCGTCAGACAGTTTGAACAATCTCAGGCTTAAGGTGAATCTCCCTTATGATTCTTCAAATGACTGGAATAAGTTAACTGAGTTGGAATTAAGGTCGAGGGATGTCATGGAAGAATTAAGCTTTTTCTTTAAAGCCGGACTATCACGCCTGCCTGTAGAGGTCGGTGTCCGAAACGGCAGGAGGGCCCGCGGCAGGGAGACATTAACAGAAGAGGACATCCTGGAGTGTCGTAAATTCCCGGATGGGGTTGCCTGCGGGGCATGGCCTATGGAAGAATGGGGGCTGGATATCCGGCCTCGAATGACTTATCCGCCAGAAAAAGGATATTACGAGATTCCTATAGGATGTCTTATTCCGGAGTCCCTTGATAATGTTTTTGTTGCAGGCAGGTGTATCTCGACGTCGGCTAAGGCCATTGCATCTGCACGAGTAATAGGTGTTACTCTCTGCACCGGATGGGCAGCAGGCAAGGCAGCGGCCTTCCAGGCAATGAACAAACCCCTCTCGGTAGCTGTGAAAGAGTTAAGGGATGAACAGGTAAGGGGGCGGGGGCATGATCCATGAATGTATGTGAGATACTCGCGAAGTCAGCAGAGATGTGGCCTGAAAAGACAGCGGTGATTGACAGGTATGGCGCTGTTACCTATAGCTCCATGTACAGAGAAATGGAGTCCATGAGTAGAAAGCTAAGAGAGTTGGGTGTGGAACCGGGGCATGGGATTGGAATTATGGCAAGGAACGGTCGTGAATTCATTATTACAGCATTCGCCAGCCTCCAAACCGGGGCCGTCATCCTCCCCATACATTATCAGATAAGGCGTAGTGAACTAAACGAACTCCTTGAGACATGCAGTATCCACGCGGTCATAGACGATATGAGCGGGATAAAACCTGTTGACGGTCCCTCTTCAGACCTGCAAATCGAGGGAGCCGATCCCCTCAGATTTACCCGAACAGATACAGGCTGTTCAGCAGGCCCTTGTGAAAGGAAACCTATAACTGAAACTTTTGAAGATGCGGCCTTTGTCCGTTTCACCTCGGGTACAACCGGGAGGTCCAAGGGAGTTGTAGTCTCTCATCGAGGTATTATAGAGAGGACTGCAGCAGCCAACAGGGGGTTTGCGTTGTCTCATGAGGACGTTGTCCTGTGTGTGCTTCCTATGGCCTTCCACTTCCTGGTCTCAACGGTACTGTATCTCGAGGCAGGGGCGACCATAATCATCTGTCCAGACCTCCTGGCGCATTCTATAATCAACCAGGCAAACCAGCATTCAGCTACCTTCCTTTATGGCTCGCCAATGCATTACAGACTTCTCACTTCTGACGCATCAGACCTCGGATTCAGGACCATCAGGCAGGCAGTATCTACATCTTCCTCCCTGCCTTCTGATATCTCCCTGAATTTCTATGACAAGTATGGTGTTCCAGTCAACCAGGCATATGGAATCATTGAGTGCGGCATCCCTCTGATGAACCTTAAAAATCCTTTAGAGAAACCCGCTTCCGTTGGTCGTCCACTACCGGGTTACGAGGTTTCCATACTGGACGATAGACTTCAGGAAGTGCAGAATGGGGCGGTGGGTCAACTTGCCTTCAGGGGACCGGGGTTGTTTTCAGGTTACCTCAAACCTCCTGGACACGCAAGGAACATCCTCAGAGAAGGGTGGTTTTTGAGCGGGGACCAGGCATTAAAGGACGATGACGGGGACGTAACCATTGCAGGCCGAACCAAATCCATGATCAATGTGGCAGGGAACAAGGTTTTCCCGGAGGAGGTGGAGGCGGTTGTAAACCGCCACCCTGATGTTCAAGTATCCAGGGCCTATAGTAGTCCGCATCTTTATCTGGGTGAGGTGGTGCATGTCGACATCGTTGTAAAAGACCCCTCCGCGGAGATTGACACAGAAGGGCTTGTGAGATTCTGCAGAGAACATTTGACAAGTTACAAAGTGCCGCAATCTATTACAGTCGTAAGGGAGATAAACGAGACATTAAGCGGAAAGATAAGTCGGGCAGGGGTATAACAAATGGGAAATAAAGAAAGAAAGAAAATCCTCTTCATCCATCCTCTGGGCGTAAACTGGAGGCCTGGTGAGTCGGACATGGCCAGGATTGCCAACATCATGCCCCCCATAGGACTTTGCAGTCTTGCTGCATGGGTTGAAAAGCATGGCCACGAGGCGTCCATTCACGACTGCTACGCATTCCCGGCACAGGATGACATGATCATGGACAGCATCAGGCGGGAGCCCCCTGAATTCGTCGGGTTTACAGCAACTACTTCCAGCTTCCTGGACGCGGTACGGATTGCTGAGAAGATAAAGAATCTGAACCCTCGCATCACCATCATCTTCGGCGGGGTTCATATTACTGCCCTCCGTGAGACCCTCATGAAGGACTATCCGGTCATAGACTACGGAGTGGTCGGTGAAGGTGAGATGCCCCTGTTGTCCCTCATGGAAGAGGAGTACAGTTCACTGGACGAAATACCCGCACTTATGTACAGGAAAGGCCCGGAGGTCGTATTTACGGGTTATGGGAAGAGGAAACAACTGATGGAGATGGACAACCTGCCGTTCCCGGCGTATGGAAAGTTAAAAGGCTTTCCCGGGGCGTATAAGCTGCCGATCTTTAATTATCCGAAGGCCCCCAACACTACGATAGTGTCCAGCCGCGGCTGTCCTTATAAGTGCAGCTACTGCGACAGGACTGTATTTCAACAGTCTTTCAGATATAACTCTGCAGATTATATGTTCAGCCTGGTCAAATATCTTAACAAGGATTATGGTGTGAGGCACATAAACTTTTACGATGACCTGTTTACATTCCACCGCAAGAGGGTTGAAGAATTCTGCAATCTCATGACCAGGGGAGGGCTGGGAGTCACATTTAATTGCGCAGCGAGGGCCGAGCATGTTGATCTTGACCTTCTGCAATTGATGAAAAAGGCCGGTTGCTGGATGATCAGTCTTGGCATCGAAACAGGCGACCCCGAACTGCTGAAGCAGCACAGATCAAACTCTAATCTCGACATGATTCGGGAGAAGGTGGCGCTGATCAGAAAGGCCGGCATCCGCACAAAAGGGCTCTTTATGATGGGACTCCCGGGTGAGACCGAAGAGAGCATCAATAAGAGCATCCATTATGCCCTCAGTCTTCCGCTAAACGATATGAACCTCGCTAAATTCACCCCTTTCCCAGGCTCACCCCTTTATAAAGACATCCGAAGCTATGGCAGTTTTGAAGAAAACTGGGAGATGATGAATTGTGCCAATTTTGTTTTTATCCCGACAGGTTTTACAGAAGACCGGCTCGAAGAAAGATACAGGGAGTTTTACAGGAGGCACTTTGAACGTACTCACATCCTCTTAGATTATGTGACGATGCTATGGCGTTCCCCGGAAAGCTGGATGCGTTTCATGTGGAACTTGAAAGACTTTCTGAAGATAAAGAATTCTTATAAGGGAGAAAAAAGACATGCCGGCAAGGTTGAGTGATGAACCCGATTCCCTGTCAACGGAGGGACCTTATCTGCCAAAGAGAACTGACATGTTGAAAAAAACCATGCCACCTGAGAAATTGATATCAGAAGTAGTAACTTCGTTTGACTTGTAATATGCATTGTAATGAAGGAACTCTTCCTGTCCTGCATACCCTGATATTCTAATACCTCCAGAAAGGGAAATAGTCGTCTTCGGACCCATGGCAAAATTGACACCCGCAGCCGGTCCTATCCCGAATGCGACAAGTTTTAAGTCCACGTCATTACGATCTCCTTCATAATACGCCAGTCTGACCTGAGGACCGAGCCAGAAGCGGATATTTGGATTCCGGACAACACTTATTCCGAAGGTGTTGTCCACGGAGATACCGTTAAATTCAATGGTACCTCCTGAAGGAAATTCGATATCGTGCCTTTCTAAACCTACGTTTAGCCGGTAATTAAAGACACTTGAATCCATGGGAGAAGTGTCTAAAACGAAACCAATACCGGCGTTTCGCGTGTCGACATTAAATGTTGAATCGTTCCAATTATTGTACTGCGAACCCTCGTACTCCCAATCTCCGCTCCCTCCTCCTAACTCGATGTATGGACCCAAACCGACTGCGTATACTTGTGTTGTGCCCGTAAAAACCAAAACCAGAGATAAAAAAACAATGACAAAGAAGCTTTTCATTTATATCCTCCATTTCCTTCTTCATCTTATCCTACCAGAGTTCCCTCGGATAATCGCGATATGCCTTACGTAAGCATCTCGAATATGCATATGAGGCATAAAGTACGCGGACTATGTCCAGAAGAGGTATTCTATTTCCAGTCGAACGAAGTGGATTTTTATTTCCCCCTTCTGAAACCAGACTGGAAAAGTGTTTGTAGAACTGGCGCAGGGGCATCGTTGTCTGGCTTAACGGATGCATGCAATCGTGTAATGAGAAGGGATTTCCCACGAACTTGTCTTTTTCTTCAAACCATGCAGGGCTTCCAGGTGAAGGAGTAAACACGGTAAAGGTAACCTGGGCCGGCGGCATACCCCTGACATAGTTTTGAAGGCGATCAAAATCCTGTTCTGAAAATGCAGGATTCACCATGAATCCGGCATGGACAGCAATACCCATTTCCCTCAGCAACTTATGCGCTCGTTCATTATCAGACACAGTGGCGCGCTTTGACAGGTCTTTGAGCTCCTGATCCGACGTAGCCTCGAAACCGAGGAATACCCCGTCCAGGCCGATTCGCCGCCACAGCCGGAACAGTTCCGGTTTATTATTAACAGTCGTTGAACGGGCCCAGGCGAAATAACGCTTTTTTATGCCGCGCGCCTCAATAGCCTCTGCCACCTTACGGATGTGAGTTGTATTCATGAAGGTCTCATCATCACAGAAATAAATATGGTCTGCGTTGATATTTTCTATCTCTTCAGCCACCTTTTCAGGAGGCCTTGTCATGTGGCGTTTTCCGTACAGGGTTGGGACCACACAGAAGGTGCAGGTCATGACACATCCATAGGACGTTCGGACAAGTGCAACAGGAGGAAATATCGTTTCCCAGTTAGTGTGGCCTTCCTTTACCCATATAGACCTGTATTTGTCCATGTCCCAGAGATCCCGGCGAGGGAGGGGTATGTCTGAAGGGTCAGGAAATGCCGGCATCTTTGAAGCCCCTGCATACTCTAATTTCTCTCCCGGCACCATCACGTTCTGAATGCCATGAAAATCTTTGCCTGCAGCGGCATGTTCAACTATGGTACGAAATGGTGCGCACCCCTCTCCTCGGACGATGGCATCAATATAATCTTTGTTATAATCATCGGGTAATACCGTTGCATGATGTCCCCCCACAACGACCAGCGCCTTGTTTAATACATTGCGCACAACCTTTGCAAGGTCTAATACCTTTGACACCTCATGGGTATAGCCGGATATCCCTAAGATATCCGGCTTGAAATCCGTCAACTCTTTCCTGAAGACTTGATCCGGTTTTTCAGTCAGCCGCAGATCCAGAACGCGTGTAGTGTGTCCTTCAGGCACTGCCGCCGCGAGGTATCCAAGTTCTAACGGCTCAAGAAATATGAATGACCTCAGTCTGTTAATCGTATTTAATGCGGCTTTAGGTTTGACCAGTAATATTCTCATATAGAATACCCTCGATCCACATTATATTTATGCGGGTCACGATATTATTGCCGCTTTCTACTGTCAATGTCAACAACATGTCAATTATATAATTTCCCTGTTGCCAACAAATAGAATTGACACCAAATATTTTGGAGAGTACTGTTAGTCTCAGTTTTTCGGTTTACCTGTTAAACTAAATCAGGGTTATTATTATTTATATATTCTCATTGGTCTTCAATGACATTAAACTCTCAAACACAAGAGGCTTTGTTTGTGCCCCAGGATAATCGGGACAGGAAAAAAATTTACCTGTTACTTGCCGCCGTAACACTTCTCGGGCTGTTATTTCGCATTTATTATTTGTGGGAGGTATCCGGATATTCCGACTTTCAGTTGCCAGCTGCCGGACTCGATGCAGGCATGTATCACAATCTTGCCAAACAGGTTGCGGCTGGAAACCTGCTGCTGGGAAAAGACGTATATTTCTTTTCTCCCCTCTATGCGTATTTTCTCGGCGGGCTTTATTTCCTGTTCGGGGACAGCTTCTGGGTTGCGAGAATAGCCAATGTCATTTTGGGTACGGCTACCATCGCTCTTATCTACATCTCGACATACCGGTTCTTTCTCTCCAATGCTATAGCTTTAACGGCCGCACTGGGCGTTGCCATCTATGGACCTTTCCTAGTATATAATACAAGCGGGCTCAAGACCTCACTTAATCTTTTTTTGAGCGCCCTGTTACTACTTTTACTGGCAGACCTTGAGCGCGTAAAACGTAATGTCTATTTCCTTCTGCCGGGCGTCATACTTGGTCTTGTATTCAGCATCAGGGGACAGATCTTTCTGTTTTTTGCCGGCATATGCGCGTGGTTGCTGTTGATTGATTCATCTCAGGCTAAATGGTACCCGTTGAGTCGTTTCAGCAGGGTCATTTTTCTTGTATCGGGTTTTGTAATTTCAATCGCACCTTTTGCAGCCAGAAATTATTTTGTGGCAAATGATTTCGTTCTGACGTCAAGCGTAAGCGGGATACATTTATATATCGGTAATCATGAAGGAGCAAGCGGAAGGTACAGCGGGGTCAGGGGCGTGAGAAGCACCCCGGTTGGGCACTTCTATGACGCCAGGACTGTTGCAGAGCGCGAAACCGGTAAATCTCTTTCTGCTTCGCAGGTATCATCCTACTGGAAGTCAAAGGCCCTCGATTTCATAAAGAAAAATCCGGGGGCGTTCATCGGGCTCCTCTGGAAGAAGACCGTTTTTCTTCTGAACACTTATGAAAGTCCAAATAATCTTAACTACCAGTACCTGGTGAAGCGATCGTCATTCCTTTCTTTTTTCCCGGGCTATGGATTACTCCTTCCTCTTGGATTATGCGGAATGTTTTTAGCCTTCATGGATTATCGGAGATTATTTCCCCTGTATCTTTTCTTCATCACAAATGCTGTAGCGATTGTCCTTGCATTTATCAACGGGCGTTACCGGCTGCCCCTGACTATTGTCCTATTCCCCTTTGCAGGATTTTTTGTCATCAAAATGGCAGCGTGGATAAGAAACAGAAGGCTGTCATATTTAATCTCAGGAATAGTTCTGTTTATATTATTTATTTTTATCGCACAGGAACCATCTGTTAAGAAAAAATATCTAAACGAAGATATAAAAAAGACTGAGGAGCGAGTGAAGATTGTAGAGAGGGAAAAAGCGATCCTTGATGAGATATCGTCAAGACATGACGCATCCGAAGAAGAGAAGAGTCGCATGCTGGCAGATTTGGCCGAGGTCAAGTACAGGCAAGCAGAGTTTGAATCAGCAATTGAAATAGCACAACAGTCACTTTCACTGAACCCTTCCCAGCCGCTTTTATGGCACAGGCTTGCTTTTATGTATAACTATCTTGGCAATGATGAGAAGGCACAGGAGGCAAGGAAAAGGGCTGGAATAAATCCGGTTAATGATTACCGTCTGAGAAATTTGCCATAGTTTTCAATGTTCCGCCACTGCGGATGATCTCCTGCACGGTTAATGAATTTTTGTATAATCCGCAGGCTTATTTTGGACCAGTCCGTCGGGGTTGACCATGTGTGGCGCTCTCTTGCAATCTCATCAAGCACCGTCATCGGGTTCTTCCCAAGCTCCCGGGATATATAGAAGGCAGGATCGAAGAGGTCGGTTTGTTCAGTTATGACCCCTTCAGCCAACGCAGTTTTTTCTATCGGGGTATTTTCATAAATTCTGATACCCATCAGGGCGAACACAGCATTTGGCGCTGCACAGGAATCTATAAAACTTTGCGTCTCCCGGATATCATCAATACACTCCCCCGGGCCGCCGAAGAGGAGGTGCAGGGCAAAGGGGAGACCGGCATCCGAGGCTGACTTAAGGCTATTTCTGATGTCCGGCTGGGTAAAGGGTTTGCCCATTTTCTTCAGCATCTTACCGGTTGCGACATCAAGACCAAACTCGATACCCACGCATCCGGCCTCTGTCATTGCACGTGCCAATTCAGAGTCAAAGCCGACCGGATTGCAGTAAGCCATCCATTTTATTGATAGCTTCCGTTTCGCCAGTTCTTTACAAATAGAAAGGGCATGTTCCCTCGGCGTGTTGAATACACTGTCTGTAAAGTAGAAGTTTGTTGCAGTTTTTACACGCGACATGGCCGCAATTTCGTTAGCTATATTTTCAGGCGACCGAAGCCGGTACGCTGTCCCTTCAAGAACTGGATATACACAATAAATACATTTAAATGCACAGCCCCGTTTAGTCTGTACGCTGACAAATCCACCCCTTCGGAGATATTGCATGTAGGAGCATTTGTCGTGGCTGGCGGAATATATACCGTCCAGGTCAGAAACGGAAGAGGGCATCATCTTCCTCATTGCGTCATTATGATTGTCATTGTTGGTCAGGACGCCGGCAATCCCCGATGTTGATTCATTAGATTCAATGGCATTTAAAAGACTGACAAAGGCAATCTCTCCATCACCCACAACTCCGTAGTGAACCTTTAGTCTTTTTAACCAGCCGTCAGGCATGATAGAGAAACCGCTACCGCCAAGTATTACAGGTGCATCCGTCTGTTTCAGTGCACACTCCACCATCTCTCTTGCAATCGTAAAATAACTCTTCCGGGTTGAGGAAATGCAATCGTCCAGGTTGCGGATGCTGAAACCAATGGCTTTGTAATCACAGGACTTTATTAGATCTTTAAGCGAGCTGACAGGATCTTTGACAAACATCATGTCGAGAAAGTCAACTTGATGGCCTGCCCGTTCTGCTGCAGAGCAGACGCAGAGTGCGCCTACAGGCGCTACAGGGAAGGGGGACTTTTCACGGTTTGTTGATACAATAAGGATCTTCAAATAATTTCAAGTAGATAATTCAGGTTATATAAACAAAAAGAAGACATAAAGTCAATCAGTTCTTTGTTGAATTATTAAAATAAGTTGCAATGCAGCTGCATGATTTGCTAACATCTATAATAGCGTCAAGTAAAGGAGGTGAGAGATGATATATAGTTGTTCTATTGGGATCATCTGAGCATCCGGGCTATGATGGCTGTCTTTACAACTCAATGTAGTCTTCAAAAAGGGAGTTTAAAAAATGAAAAAAAATTTAATAGTTCTCTTTTTATTATCATTGTTTTGCATAGTCTTATCAACTGATTCATTTGCAGAGTCTCCATCACAGGAATTATTTACCTCATATAACCTGTGGTTTGAAAAACCTGATTCATTGTGGAGCATTAATTACCAAAAGGGTGAAATAATCCCTGCAGGCACGAAGATTAACTCAGTGAACTTGAAGAGAAACAAAGTTGTCTTTACGACATCTGATAATTCTACTGAATATGTTATTAACTTTACTCCAAAATACCATCCCGGTATTACCCTTGAACAGTTCAGGGACAGGCTCTTTACAAACAAGACATTTGATCAGCTTGTTCGCGGTTTTTCAAAAAAAGAAATCGAGGGTATCAGGAGTGGTCAAATCGTGCCTGGAATGAGCAAGAAAGCCGTTTTAGTTGCATATGGATATCCACCGGAACATGTTACCGGTTCATTAGATATGAATTTATGGACATACTGGAGCAACAGGTTTAAAAAGACAGCCGTCAATTTTGATAAAAGTGGTCACACTACCGGCAATTAAGGCGCTGCAGACGATAGTAAGCGATTATCTGTTTACGATTGCCCTTGAAGTCTGGACATGGAAATGACATGACTCAGCAAAGACTCCGCCTTAAATATGAAATAATATTGAAGTTACTATAATGAAGATTGCACTTATTATTCCGAGGAACGGATTGGAAAATGAACCAAGTTTTTACGACTTGAAGTTTGTATCTTCTTTTCTGTTTTCGAGGAAATATTTTTCCTATCTGTTGGCAATACCAACACTTGTATCTCTTACCCCGCGCGGACATGAGATCCGAGTATTTGATGAGAATATCGAAGATATTGACTTTAACTGGGATGCGGATCTGGTAGGGATTAGTGTTCGGACTATGTTCGCGATGAGGGCGTATGACATAGCTGATAATTTCAGGAAAAGGGGTGTGAAGACAGTGCTTGGCGGGATCCATCCATCCTTTTGTCCTGATGAGGCATTGGAACATTCTGACTCAGTTGTGGTTGGGGAGGCTGAGGATATCTGGACGGTACTCCTGGAAGATGTCCGGAACCGTAGACTCAGGAAGATATATAAGGCAGAAGGATATGCCAGTATGAAATCTTCTTCAGGCGCTGTAAGATCTCCGATGTCTCAAACACGTTATCTGGCGGATATCGTGCAAACCACAAAGGGGTGCCCATTCACCTGTGAATTCTGTTCAGTCTATGCCTTTGACGGCCAGACTATCAGAAACAGACCAATTGACGTAGTTATAAAGGAGATTCGGGATATTCAGTGTCCGGAGTCACAATCAAAGAAAAGATCAATCTTCTTTGCTGACGACAATATCATTGCCAATAAGAAATATGCAGTTGAATTATTCAAGGCGCTTAAACCATACAGGCTAAACTGGTCATGCCAGGCATCAATCAATATATCTAAAGAAGACGATATCCTGAGATTAATGAAAGACAGCGGGTGCGGTTCAATCCTGGTTGGTCTGGAGTCGGTATCAGAACAAAATCTTACACGTATGAACAAGAGGCTGAACCTGCGCTACAACTACCTTGAGGCGATTCAGAAGATACAATCCTATGGCATACTCGTTCATGCTTCTTTTATATTGGGTAGCGACTTTGATGATCTATCAGCATTTGATGAACTCATCTATTTTATCAAAGAGGCAAAGCTTCTAATGCCCCTTATCAATATCCTCACTCCATTCCCCGGGACAGAGCTCCACAAGCGAATGGATGAAGAAGGACGAATATTACACAAAGACTGGAGCAAATACGACGCCAGACATGTTGTTTTTAAACCTGCCCTGATGAGCCCGGAAGAGCTGGAAGAAGGTTATAAGAGAGTCATCAGGGAGGTCTACTCATTTGAAAGTATTTACCGCAACCTTCAATATTACTGGGGGATAGATTTCTGGAGGCATTCCAATGAGGTGGATCCTATCAGACTCAAATTCCGTATGCTTTTTGCGTTAAGATTATTTACCCTGCTTGGCTATAAAAATCGTGATAGAACTAAATTCATAATAAAGATATTACCCAGATTGTTTGACCAGCATGTGCGAATATCAACCGTACTTACCTTAATGGCGTACAACGATTTCGCTTATTCGGTTTAGCGGCGTTGTATATACAGAGTGATTTAATATACTTTCAGTGTCCCCTCTAATCCTTTGCGTATGATCATTACGGCAATTGCAGCCAGGAAGAGAGATACCACCTTTGATGCCGCCCTTGCGCCTCCCTCGCCGAGAAATGATATGATCCTTCCGGAGAAAGAGAAAATAAGCCATATAATTACTATATTTACGATTAGTGAAAACAACGTCATCGGTATGCCGAATATGTCGCTCAACATTATAATTGTTGTGAGTGAGGCCGGCCCGGCGATAAGCGGTGTCCCTATAGGGACTGTGCCGACAGATAGCTGCGGCCGCCGGCTCCTTTGTTCGGAAAAGACGATGTCTGTTATGGCAATAATCAACAGTATGAGACCTCCGGCTATTTGAAAGTCTGAGATAGTTATTCCAAGTATTATGAAGACACCCTTACCAATTAGTAAAAATAATATTGTTAATACCGATGCCGTAATTATGGATTCACGCAATATTCTGCTCCTTGCTGAAGCCTCCATTTCTTCGGTCAGGGACATATATATGGGCAGTACACCTATTGCATCAAAGGCTACAAACAATGGGATGAAGGTCATAACGAAATTGGAAAACATGGAATATAACAACCCCGGTAAATGTGAAATAAACTCCTGTCCAATGTTACAACAGTGCACTAAGCTATTCAAGCTAAAAAAACAGGAATAAAAAAAAAGGGATATTCTTATTGAGAAAATCAATTGGACAATGAAGTAAGTTATTGCTATGATACCGACCTGAAATGTTTCAAGCCATTATACTTGGATTAATTCAGGGGCTTACGGAGTTCCTTCCTGTCAGCAGTACTGCCCACCTTATATTAGCACCCTGGATTCTTGGTTGGGATGATCCCGGACTTGCATTTGATGTTGTGCTGCACCTTGGGACCCTGACGGGCATAATTGCATTCTTCTGGAAGGATTTCTACAATATATTACTGGGGATGATGTCCGGTATTGTATTTAGGAAGTCGTATTCCGGAACAGATGGCAGGTTAGGGTGGTATATTATCATAGGCACCATCCCGGCAGGAGTGGCAGGCCTTTTATACAAGGACAAGATAGAGACGGTTTTAAGAAATCCCCGTGTTATCGGCATCTCTCTTATCCTGTTCGGTTTAATACTCTTGTGGGCAGAGGTGGTCGGAAGGAAGAAGCGGAGGATGGATCATCTGAATATCGTTGATGCCATTGTTATAGGTTGCGCTCAGGCCATAGCGCTGATTCCGGGAGTATCCCGTTCAGGCATAACTATAACAGCAGGACTTTTCAGAAACCTGGAAAGGGCAGCTGCAGCGAGGTTTGCCTTTTTGCTGAGTACACCCATTATTATGGCAGGCGGCTTGCTGAGTTCTATGGATGTATATAAGGAAGGGTTACCGCAGGAGATGTACATGACGTTCGCAGCAGGATTTGCTGCCTCTGCCATATCTGGTTTTCTGGCTATAAAATATATGCTTGTGTTTCTGAGCAGGCAGAAGGTGAATATATTCGTTTATTACAGGATTGTCCTGGGCATACTGATATTATTAATCCTGTAAGTTCTTGTTTGAAAAACCGGTCATTAAGGCAGGGCGTTACCTGGTGCCGGGAAATCTGAGACCGGCCGCGTAAACTGAGCCGCACCTGGAGCACCAGGCAACCGTAGCTGGTTGTTCATCAAAAGTTGTATCACCCTCAATATCTCTCTGAGTAAAAGTGATATACGCACCTATCCCAACCTTGAGCGGTTTGTGTATATATATACCAACTCCGCCTTTACTGATATTGGCAATATAGACCTCATGTGACTTTCTGTCACCCTCAACCTTGAGGCAGCCCATACCCATGATTGTCAGCCGTCTGTTTTTTCTTCTGCTTTTCATCCGAAGCTCCCCTTTCAAATCCCCCCCATCCCCCCTTTACTAAAGTGGGGAATTCTGAGTCCCCCTTTATCAAAGGGGGATATAGGGGGATTTTTATTTACCCGGATACAATCTCTGTTCCTATCCCTTTTTTAGTGAATATCTCAAGGAGGATCGAATGATTTATCCTCCCGTCTATTATGTGTGTCTTTTTGACTCCGCCATCAAGCGCCTCTAAACAGGCCCTCACCTTTGGAAGCATACCGGATGTAATTACGCCGCTTTTTATCAGGCTGAGGACCTGTTTTCGGGTAAGTGTTGAGATAAGCCTGCCGTCCTTGCCAAGTATCCCTTTAACATCGGTCAAGAAGATGAGTTTTTCAGCCTTCAAGGTCGCCGCTATAGCGCCTGCCGCTGTGTCTGCATTAATATTATAGGTCTTGCCTTTATGGTCCACACCTATCGGGGCAATAACCGGTATGAACCTGTTCTGTTCGAGAGAGCGTATAATATTGGGAGAGATTGATTCAACCTCCCCGACAAGTCCACGATCAATACCGGCACCTTTTCTTGGTCTTCTCAGTTTTCTTGCACGTATCAATCCTGCGTCTATTCCGGTAAGTCCGACGGCATTTCCTCCATGCTGATTTATCCTGTTAACCAGTTCCTTATTGATCTTTCCGCCAAGGACCATTTCGACAATGTCCATGGTTTCACCGTCTGTTATCCTGATTCCCTCAATGAATACCGGTTTTTTCCCCATCTTATCCATGACCTCACTTATTTGAGGCCCTCCGCCATGGACAACCACGGGACTCATCCCGATGTATTTTGTAAGCACCACGTCTTCGGCGAACATCTCCTTGAGTTTTTCGTCAATCATGGCATTACCGCCAAATTTAAAGACTATTGTCTTGCCTGACAGATTACGGATATATGGAAGTGCTTCTACGAGTAATTGGGCTTTTTCTATATTTCGCTGCAATTCAGTGTGACCTCAATGTTGATTACAATATGTATTTGCTTAAATCCTGGTCCTTTATAATTTCTGTCAGTCGTTCCTTAACATATGCTGAATCAATGTTATAACTTTTCCCGCTTAGTTCCGGTGCATTAAATGATATGTCGTCAAGCAGTTTTTCCATAATTGTAAACAGTCTCCTTGCCCCTATGTTCTCCATCCGTTCATTTACGGACACAGCTGTAGAGGCTATTTCCATGATTGCATCTTCTGTGAATTTTATATCAATTCCCTCGGTCTCAAGCATCGCAGTGTATTGCTTTAACAATGCATTCCTGGGTTCTGTCAGTATCCTGATAAAATCTCCTTCTTTAAGTGAATCGAGTTCAACCCTGATAGGGAAGCGTCCCTGTAGTTCAGGGATGAGATCAGAAGGTTTTGAAACATGAAATGCGCCGGCTGCGATAAACAGGATATGGTCAGTCCTTACAGGCCCGTACTTTGTAGTAACAGTAGTACCCTCAACTATTGGCAGGAGGTCTCTCTGAACTCCTTCACGGGACACATCAGGCCCATGGCTCTTCTCCCTGCTCGCAATCTTGTCAATCTCGTCCAGGAATACAATGCCTGATTGTTCAACCCTTGTAATAGACTCTTTATAGACATCGTCCATATCAATGAGCTTCTGGACCTCTTCATCCGCAAGTATATTAATTGCATCCTTAACCTTGACCTTCCTTTTTTTATTTTTCCCGGGAAAGATTCCGCTAAGCATATCCTTCAGGTTCATCTCAAGGTCTTCCATTCCTATATTGGATATGACGCCTACAGGCATTACCTTCTCCTTGACATCAAGCTCGACCTGCCGGTCATCAAGCTTCCCCTCTTTTAATTGAGCTCGAAGCTTTTCCCTTGTTTCAGTAGGTCTTGGCTCTGTGGCCGCCGTATCATGCGAAGGCCGTGGAGGAGGGGCTGGCAGGAGCAGATCAAGGAGGCGCTCTTCTGCCTGGTGCATCCCCTTTTCCCTGACTATATGCGTACGTTCTTCTTTTAACATGTTGATGGATAACTGGGTCAGGTCACGTACTATAGACTCGACGTCCCGTCCAATATAGCCAACTTCTGTAAATTTGGATGCCTCAACCTTTATGAATGGCGCCTGTGACAACTTTGCAAGCCGCCGCGATATCTCGGTCTTGCCTACCCCTGTAGGACCGATCATTATTATATTCTTTGGCGAGACCTCATCGCGAAGGTCTTCGGAGAGCTGCTGCCTTCTCCACCGTGTCCTTAGGGCAATGGCAACCGCATGTTTGGCCGCTGTCTGACCTATTACATATTTATCAAGTTCTGCTACTACTTCTTTTGGAGTAAAATTGTTCATTCAGAATCCCCTGCTTATTTTCTCTTTTATATTTTCAAAGTTCTTCTATTAATATCTCACTATTTGTATAGATACATATACCTGCAGTTATCTTCATTGCCTCTTCGGCAATTTCTCTGGCACTCATATCTGTGTGTTTGATCAATGCCCTTGCAGCTGATATTGCATAGGGCCCGCCGGAACCTATGGCCACAAGGCCGTCTTCCGGTTCGATTATATCACCGGTACCGGAGATAATTAAAGAGGCGCTTCTGTCAGCCACTGCTATAAGGGCTTCAAGTTTTCTCAATATCCGGTCAGTCCTCCAGTCCTTGGCAAGTTCAACTGCTGCCCGCGTAAGATTACCATGATACTGTTCAAGTTTTGCTTCAAATTTTTCAAACAGGGTAAGGGCATCTGCTGCCCCTCCGGCAAAGCCTGATAAAATTGTGCCATTATACATCCTTCTTATTTTTTTTGCATTATGTTTCATGACTGTGTTGCCTAAGGTTACCTGCCCATCACCTGCAATTGCAACCTGATTATTACGTCGTACGCATAAAATCGTAGTGCTCTTGAACATCAAAACCTCCTTTTAACTCATTGCTCAATGCCTCTTATTTCTTCCCCCGTGGGTGGGCATTATCATATACCTCCATCAGCTTATCCATGCTTATATGAGTATATCTTTGAGTCGTTGATAGATTAGCATGACCCAGCATCTCCTGAACAGAGCGGAGGTCTGCGCCGCCTTCAAGCAGGTGAGTTGCAAATGAATGCCGCAGGGAATGAGGCGTTATATCCCAAAGCCCGCTGAGTTTCTTGTATTTCTCCACGATCCTGTGGACACTTCTTGTTGTTATTCTGTGGCCATATTTATTCAGAAACAGGGGGTAGCCTTTTTCACTGGAAAAACTCTCCGACGGGGTTAGAAAACCCCGTCTATCGCCGATAGGCGGGACATTCCTGTCCCGACTATTAACATTGTCCTTTGTGAAGCAGTGGCTCATGGACGTTTCATTTGAAGTTGCCTTAATTGTCAACCGAGAGTCTGCGAGGTATTCCTTAATTGACTCAACCGCCTTATTCCCGACAGGCACAATCCGCTCCTTCCTCCCCTTACCTCGGACCTTTATCAGTCCATCAGATAAATTCAGGTCATCGAGGTTTATGGCCACAATCTCTCCGATCCTGAGCCCTGCTGAGTAAAATGTCTCGAGTATAGCCCTGTCTCTTACTGACATGCGGTCGTTTCCGGAAGGTGAACCGAGCAATCTCACTGCCTCATCTACTGATAAAAACCTTGGCAGTGTTGTGCCTCGCTTGGGAGTTGATACTATCTTCCCGGGATTATTAACCAGATTCCCTTCCCTGCACATGTAATTAAGAAAGGTCCTTATGGCTGAGATCTTTCTTGCAACAGACGATTTAGATAGTCCCTTATCATAAAGAGAGGAGAGAAATCCCCTGATTGTTATATGATCAATCTTACGGAGGTCCTCAATTATCAGTGAATCTTTTTTTAATTTAGTTGTTAAATATTCAAAAAACTGAGACAGGTCTGAGTAGTAGTTTCTGATTGTATGTGATGACAGATTCCTCTCTAAGGAAATGTGGCGGATAAATCCATCTATTATCAGAATGTCGGATCTCAAAATTTTAACTGCTTTTTCCATTTCTCAATGTCTTTGAGTGACCTCTCGCCCATTTTAATCCTGTTTTGCACCTTGTCTCTAAACTTCTTTTGCAATGGTGGAATTAGTCCCCAGTTTATATTCATTGGTTGAAATGCTGATGGACCTTCTACTGTTACATGTTGAAGCAGGGCTCCAATTCCTGTAGTTGCCGGAGGAGGGATGAACTCCTCTCCCCTGAGATGCATGACGGAAGATAACCCTGCAAGTAGACCCATGGCCGTTGCCTCAGTATAACCCTCCACACCGATTAATTGTCCCGTTAGATAAATATTTTCTCTCTTCTTAAGTCTTAGTGATGTATCGAGAAGGCGGGGAGAATTAATATAGGTATTTCTGTGCAGACTGCCATAACGAAGGAACTCGGCGTTTTCAAGGCCAGGTATCATCCTGATAACCTTTTTCTGCTCAGGCCACTTGAGTCTTGTCTGAAAACCAACCATGTTATATGCCTGTCCGTATTTGTCCTCCTGACGAAGCTGGACTACTGCATAAGGCTCTTTATCGTTCCTTGGGTCTTTAAGACCGACAGGTTTCATAGGGCCGAACAGAAGGGTCTCCCTTCCACGTTCTGCGATTGCCTCTACAGGCATGCATGCCTCAAAATAAGGCGTCTTTTCAAATGGCCTTGCTGTGGTCTTATCTGCTGAAATAAGGGCCTGATAAAACTGTTCATACTCTTCTATGTTCAAAGGGCAATTGATGTAATCATTGCCGCTCCTGTTATATCTTGAAGCCCTGAATGCAATCTCGTTGTTTATGCTGTCACTGCTTATAATCGGTGAGATGGCGTCATGAAAATATATGAAAGCCTCTTCAATGATCCCTGCCAGCGCACTTGTCATTTTCTCGGAAGTAAGCGGCCCGGTTGCAATTATTGCAGGGATTTCAAATGATGGCATTGAGACCTCTTCCCTGATAATCTTTATGTTGGGATGAGTTGCTATGTGTTCAGTCACCATCTTTGAAAAGGCTGAGCGGTCTACGGCAAGTGCAGAGCCGGCAGGCACCCTGTTTTTTTCTGCAATGACCAGGATAATGGAGTTGAGCATCCGAAGCTCTTCCTTGAGCAGGCCATGGGAGTTGGATACATCACTGGATTTAAGCGAGTTGCTGCAGACAAGTTCTGCAAGGTCTCCGGTTTTGTGGGCTTCGGTCATTTTACCCGGACGCATCTCGTAAAGAAGGACCTTAATACCTCGTTCTGCAGCCTGCCAGGCTGCTTCAGAGCCGGCGAGTCCGCCGCCGATTATAACGAGTTCTGGTTTCATCTGAAAATCCCCGTTCAAATCCCCCTCCTTCGACAAGCTCAGGACAAGCTTTACCCCCCTTTTCTAAAGGGGGGTACCTGATTTCCCCCTTTGAAAAAGGGGGATTAAGGGGGATTTTTATTGTCCTTTGTAAGCCAGGACTCATGATTGTTCATTATTCCTTGTATCCGCACTCTTTTTTTATACAACTTATGCTGCTGCTGCCGCGGGCAAACTTCTCGGCCATAAATGGCGCTCCGCACTGCGGGCATGGCTTAGTAACAGGTTTGTCCCACATGGCAAATGTGCAGGTCGGGTATTTTGTGCATGAGTAGAAGACCTTCCCACGCTTGCTGCGCTTTTCCGTTAACTCACCCCCGCATCCTTCCTGAGGACATGCAATACCGGTTGTTATAGGTTTGGTTGTTTTACATTCAGGATATTTTGAGCAGGCAAAAAATCTTCCGAATCGTCCGCTCTTAATAACCATAGGGGATCCGCATTGCGGACAATTTTCACCTGTTGTCTCTTCCTTCATGGCCTCAATAGTGCCATCTTCGCTCCGTTTAAAATTCATTGTGTTTTTGCACTCCGGATAACCGGAGCAGGCGAGGAAGTATCCCAGTTTGCCCCATTTAATAACCATCTCTTTTCCGCACTTTTCGCACTTCATATCAGTAGGAGTCTCTTCTCCCTTTACATTGCGCATCTCTTTTCTTGCCTTTTCAAGATGCTGGTCAAAGGGACGATAAAAGTCTCCAACTGCCTGACGCCATTCATACCGGCCTTCTTCTATCTCATCAAGTTCGTCCTCCATCTTAGCCGTGAACATAACGTCTATTAGCTCAGGGAAATGTTCCACCAGCATGTCATTGACCAGGACCCCGAGTTCAGTAGGGTGAAATTTGCCTTCTTTTTTCTCTACATATTTGCGGTCCTGTATTGTAGAGAGGATAGCCGCATATGTGCTTGGCCTGCCTATCCCTTTTTCTTCAAGCTCTTTTATAAGGGTTGCCTCTGTATAGCGTGAAGGAGGCTGAGTAAAATGCTGTTTTGGTTCAATGCCAAGAAAGTGCAACAGCTCCCCCTTCGTAACTGAGGGAAGGACGTCCTCCTCCTCTCCTTCTACGGCCTTAGCAGCATCGTCAAGCCCTTCTTCGTAGAGTTTCATGAATCCCGGGAATTTGATGATGGCCCCTGTTGCACGAAGGAGATATTCGCCTGCCGTAATGTCTATGGTCGTCGTGTCAAGTAGCGCCGGGCTCATCTGGCATGCCACGAATCTGTTCCATATGAGCTTGTAGAGGTTATAACTGTCTTTATCAACATATTCCTTTATCTCTTCCGGTGAACGAAGCACTGATGTCGGCCTGACTGCCTCGTGGGCATCCTGGATCCCCTTCTTATTCTTAAATTCTATACCCTTAGAAGGGATATACTCACTGCCAAAGTTTGTTTTTATATAATTTCTTGCCTCGCTCCGGGCATCATCTGATACACGTACAGAGTCCGTTCTCATGTATGTTATAAGCCCGACAGGGCCTTCTGAACCTATCTCTATCCCCTCATATAATTTCTGGGCAATCATCATTGTCTTTTTAGCTGTAAATCTCAACTTTCTGGCAGCCTCCTGCTGGAGCTTGCTTGTCGTGAATGGCGGCTGAGGATTCTTCTTCCGTTCCTTTTTTTCAATCGTCTTTACTATATATTCGCTGCCTGACAGGACTCCCTTTATTCGTTCAGCCTCCTGCTGGTCAGCTATTTTAATATCTTCGCCGCGGTACTTTATAAGCTTTATTTTAAATGGCGGAGGGATTTTCCCCTCAACTGTTGCTGTAAGAGACCAGTATTCTTCAGATACAAATTGGCTTATCTCTTTCTCAAGGTCGCATATGAGCCGTACAGCTACTGACTGGACCCTACCGGCGCTGAGTCCGCGGCGTACCTTTTCCCATAACAGGGGGCTTAGCTTGTAACCGACGATTCGATCAAGGATACGGCGTGCCTGCTGGGCATTTACCTTATTTGTGTCAATCCTGCCTGGATTATGCAGCGCTTCCTTAATCGCCTTTTCTGTTATTTCATGAAATAGTACACGGTAGATGTTACCGTCTTTATCAGTCAGCTCTTCTGCAATGTGCCATGCTATGGCCTCACCCTCTCTGTCCGGGTCAGGACCGAGGAATACCTTTGAAGCTGCACCTGCTGCCTTTTTGATCTCTGTGAGGATCTTGCCCTTTCCTTTTATGGTTGTATACTGGGGAGTAAAATCATTTTCTATGTCAACCCCCAGTTTACTGGTCGGGAGGTCCCTGACGTGACCGACTGAGGCCATAACATTATACGATTTGCCAAGATACTTCGTAATTGTCTTTGCCTTTGCCGGGGACTCCACGATGATTAGCGGTTTTGCCATTCTGTCTTCTCCTTTTATGGAATACGAACGCCATAAATGTCTTTCTGCGGCGTTAGACTCCTCAGGAAATCCTCAACGTACGTACTTAAGTACGCCTCCGGTTTCCTTCGTCGCCTGCCTTGCGGAAAGCCATTTCTGACGTTCGTATAGTGTCACCCTGGTTAATACGCCTGGATTAATTTCAGCTGTTCAGGGCCGACCTCACATAACAGCTGCCTGGCAACTGTTCTATCCGGCCGTTTAGCTCAAGGTTAAGTAATAGTTGAATAACCCTGCGTGTCTCAATCCCGCTCTCTGTAATAACCTGATTAATATGTTTAGGTTCAAGTGTTAATGTCCTGTATATATTCTTTTCTTCATCTGACATAGAATCAGGTTCGTCAGGCAATATGTTGATACCATGTTTTTGCCGGAGCGTCAACAACTGTTCAAATTCCTCCAGTACATCATTAACACTTGTGACGGCCTTTGCCCCCTGCTTAATAAGATTATTTGCCCCTTTACTTAGAGGTGAATTAATGTTCCCGGGTACAGCAAATATTTCCCGTCCCTGTTCCATTGCAAACCTTGCAGTTATAAGTGAACCGCTTTTCTCTGCCGCCTCTACGACAATAACTCCACGTGAAAGACCGCTTATGATCCTGTTTCTCTGAGGGAAGTGTTTCTTGTCAGGCCTGGTTCCCAGCGGAAACTCTGAGATTATTGCCCCATTTCCGATGATCTCACGCATGAGGCCTGCGTTTTCACGAGGATAGGCTATGTCTGCTCCGCAGCCAAGTACTGCGATACTTCTTCCTCCTGTTTTTAGTGCAGTCCTGTGAGCGGCGCTGTCTATCCCCCTGGCCATTCCGCTGACTACAGTGAACCCGGCAGACGACAATCTTTCGGTAAGCATCTCTGTGACCTTTATACCATAGGGTGAGGGACTCCTCGATCCGACTACAGCCAGTGCATTGGTATCTTCAGGAGTAATGGTTCCATTCATATAGAAATAGAGCGGTGGGTCATAGATGTTTCTTAACCCTGCAGGATAATCCGGGTGATTAAAATGAATCAACTTGATGCCGGCATCATCTATCTTTTTTAACTCATTCTCAATATCTGCTGATGGATGTCTGAACGATTTTATTTCCCATGCTATCGCAGGAGTTATACCTTCCGCTCTGCACAGCTCTTCGAATGAAGATGAGAATACCTGTTCCGGAGAAGAAAATCTCTCTATAAGATTTTTCGAGAGTGCGTATCTGTTTTTTAATATATGTGCAAGCGCCAACCAGGGATAATGTCTGCTCGAAATTACCGAACCTGACTTAGATTGAAATCCCGAAATATATTCAGGATGACAATCCGGTCTTTCATTATCCTTTGTAAGCTTATCGCGCATGCGTGTTTTGTTCATAAATTATAGAGGGTTCAAGGGACCAGGGATTCACATGATCAGGCAATCATGTGAATCAAATATACAGAGGCATTTATTTTATGATTGTAGTAACCTTGCTTCCGGTTCCAAAAGTTTCAGAGCTTCTTGTGACCATGGCGGTGGATGTTTTATCCTGTACAGAAACTACCTGCAGTTCACCAATAACATCATTTCTTTCTTTGATTACATATATAATCGTTCCCGGAGTAATACCATCTGCAGCGCCTTTGTCTATGTATACGATACTGTACTTGGCATTTAATGTTAATCCTTCCCGTGTTTCTATGATATATCCTTGAATCTGTGTTGCAGACCTTCTTATTTCCTGAACCGGATGAGCGGGAATGTACGGTTGTATCTGGTCACCAGTCGAGGCATAGTTGTACGTTCTGATAATCTCTCCTGAGGCATCGTTGCCCTGCACCCTGTTAATCTCAATCACTCCTATGGGAATAAAAAGAAAACCTGCCTTTTTCTTCGTAGCTGGATGGATAACAGGTCCGGATGTCCTGAAGATCGTAAGTTTTTCTCCAACAGATACCTTGTTAGCAAAACCTTTTGCCAGTGAGATGTTAACGCTGTCGCCATCGGCAAAGATAGTCCTGCCTTCTCTTGATCCTGTCAATACTCCATAGCTGTCAATCTTGTTTATGATATACCCGCCGGACTCAATTGTATCGGTTGATATTGCCGGCTTTACAACAGGTGGTGATGCAGGGGCAGGAGACCTTTTGGGTTGTGATTCCACCGAAGGTGTTGAGACATGAGAAGGCTCTTCAGCGGCCGGAATTGCCTCCTGTTCGGGGGTGGTAGCTTCAGATGCCGGAACAGGAGCAGCTTCTGGTCCTCTTTCTGGTTTGGAAAGGATATCAGATGGTATGGACAACTTATCGCCGGGGAAAATAAGATCAGGGTTCCTGATATATTTATTGTTCTCCCAAATATCAGGCCAAAGGAACGGGTCCTTAAGAAATTCCTCTGATATGTCCCAGAGTGTATCGCCTTTTTTTATCGTATAATCGGTCGTATTTCCATCTTGTAATTGTTTTTTACCGGCTGCATCTGAATACTGGCTGAAGCTGTAGGGTGATGCGTTTAAAATCAGAATACCTGTCAGCATGATAATGCTTAGCGATTTTTTTATTTGCATATATCTCCTTTACCTTTAAGTAAAGGGTGTATCAAAGAGAACCACGTTTGTCAATAACATTTTAAATTAAACACCTTAATACATTCGTCATTTTTGTTTCTGCTACAGCGGCCATAAGACTGGTATTATGAGCATTGATATAATAAATACCACTATTGTCAGGGGAAGACCAACCCGGATAAAATCAATAAAACGGTACCTGCCAGTGCCATAGACAAGGACAGCCGCCGGTTCAAAGGGGGTCATAAAAGAGCAAGATGCAGCAATTGTGATCGTCATCACAAAAGTCCTTGGATTAACCCCGAGACCCTGCGCAGTATGAATGGCGATAGGCAGGATAAGGAGTGCCGCAGCTACGTTAGACATTGGCTGTGTCAGTAATACTGTGAGGATAAAGAAACTGCCAAGCAATGCATGAATACCATAACTTGCTGTTGCATCTGTTATAAGGTTTGCAAGAAATTGTGCTGTGCCGGTCTGTTCAACTGCAAGTCCAAGGGATATCATCCCTCCTATTAAAATGAGGATGTGCCAGTTTACTGATTTGTATACCTCCTCTGCATAAAGGCACTTGCTCAGGACCATCAGCGCTGCACCGGTCAGAAAGGAAACCGCTATTGGAACTAAACCGGTTACGCCTGCAATAATGCTCGCAAGAAAGATGATGGTTGCTATTCCTGCCTTCTTTGTCCTGAACCGTTCAGGTGTTACGTCCCCCATTATGATCAGCTTTAATATCTCACCCAGTGCATCTATACGGTCTATTTCCCCCTGAAGTAAGAGGACATCCCCCACACGAAGGGGGATACGGCCGACTTTTTCTCGAAGGCATATACTGTGCCGGTAAAGTGCTATCGCAGACAGGCCATAGGTGTGCCTGAAATTAACATCTTTCAATGTCTTACCCTCAAGGATTGAATCAGGGGCAATTACTGCTTCAGCCATACGCACATCACCTGGTTCCAGGTCTTTGTCAATGTGTTTATACCCTGACTTTATTTCTATCCCATCTGTCTGGCCCGCCCTCGCCAGGTTTTCAATACCACCTACTACGAGAAATGAATCGCCGGATTCTATAGTAAAATGATCTCCCGGGATATAGATATTATTCCCCTTACGGTAGATGCCTACTATTGACAGGTCCTGCATGTTTCCAAAGACACGTTCAGATACCTTTTCACCTACAAGAGGAGAAGATGGCAATATCTTGAGTTCTGAAAGGTATTCACGAATTCCATAGTCTTCAATTACTTCATCTTTGTCTTTGGCAGGCAAAAGAAAGTATCCAAGAGTCATAAAAAAGAGTAATCCACCAAAGAATACAATCAGACCGATAGGGGTTATCTCAAACATTGAAAAAGAGGACATATCGTAGTTAGGCAATGCCCCGGAAACTGCAATATTTGTAGATGTACCTATAAGTGTGCACATCCCTCCCATCATTGACCCGAAGGCCAATGGCATGAGAAGCTTTGATGAATTGATCTTGGCTGCCTTTGCTATACTGACCGTAGAAGGCAACAGTATGGCGACTGCTGCCACATTATTAATAAATGATGATATAATCCCGACAGTTATGAGAAATGTGCAGAAAAGACGTATTGAACTCTGTCCCGACCACTTTAAAATGAAATGAGCTATCTTGTCCGCAACACCACTTTTAACCAGAGCGGTCGTCATGATGAGGACGCTTCCTATCATAACGAGGGCTGAATTGCTGAATCCAGTAAATGCCTGATCAGGCGACAGTAATTTGAAATAAATGAGTGCAAGTACCACAATTACAGAAATGACATCTACAGGCACAATTTCGATTGCAAACAGAACTATGGCAAAGAGTATTATCAAGAGGGTGATTATAATATTCACATCAGGCATGGAAGGCATTATACTTGACAACATCAGCTATTATCAAGTAAATTAGCTTGGAAACTGTTACTCAGACGCAGTCCCTGTATAACGATTTTCTCAAGCAAGAATTAGAATGTTGCAAAAAATTCTCTATCACCGCGATTGTGTTAAAGAGGTTCAGACGCAACTTATGTACCGCGATTTTGCTCAAAGAGAGTCAGGAATTGCTATTGTGCTCAAAAATGACCAGATGCAAGGAAGGGAAGTAAATTTGAGCCGAGGCGTACTGTGTTGTACGTTGAAACTCAAAATTGACCTGCATCGCGATTGTGTTCAAAAATGACCAGGTGCAAGGAAGGAGTAATAATTTGAGCTGAGGGCGTACTGGGTTGTACGTTGAAGCTCAAATTATTACTCCTGACGCCGCACCACCCATTGCATTTGCTTAGCAGCAATGGGTACCCGGCGTTTTTCAACACAATCGCGCGAGAGTGGCGGAACTGGCAGACGCACTGGACTTAGGATCCAGCGGGCAACCATGGGGGTTCAACTCCCCCCTCTCGCACCATAAGAAAGAATGGACTGATTTATTAAACAGGCTTAATAGGCAAAAAACATTAAAATAGAGAGGAAAGAATCGGAGATGAAGATGGATATAGAAGAAGTCTCAAAAGTTAAACGGATAATTAAGATTGAAGTGCCGTCAGATATAGTGTCAAAAGAGTATTCAGAGGCATATGAGAATGTGCGTAAGAATGCAAAGGTGCCCGGGTTCAGAAAGGGTAAGTTGCCGCTGAATGTTATAGAGCGCAGATATAAAGATGACATAGAGTCAGATATAATAAAAAAGCTTGTCCCTGAATACTATTATAAGGCGATTAAAGACAGCGGGCTTACACCGGTTGATATGCCGCAAATAGAGAATGTTGAAGTAAGTAAAGGAAGTCCGCTTAGTTTTACTGCAACGGTCGAGATCAGTCCGAAGATAGAGAGCGTTGATTACGCTGGTGTAGAACTGAAAAAAGAAGACGTAACAGTATCTGATGAAGAAATTGCGGCGGGGATTGAGGAAATAAGGGAGAAGAATGCCCAGTTAGAGGTCTGCGATGAGACGCATGCCATTGTTAAAGGGGATTATCTCCGGGTAGATTATGAAGGGTTTGCCGGAGGAAAGCAGGTTAAAGAACTCAAGAAAGAAGGTGTTGAGTTTCAAACAGGGGCAGAAATGGTGGCGCCTGAGATAGACAGCGGTCTTTTGGGGGCACACCTGGGCGAAGAACAAGAGATTAGAATACCGGAAGGGGATGTAATTTTTAAGGTTAAGATTACAGAGGTAAAGAAGAAGATACTGCCTGAGATAAATGATGACCTTGCCAGGGATACCGGTGAGGGGGAGACTCTTGCCGGACTGATGGAAAAGGTGAAAGAAAGGGTGAAGGAGCGGAAGGAAGATGAACTTAAGGCCAGTTACAAGGGGAGCATTATTAAAAAGCTTATTGAGTTAAATCCTGTGGAAATACCACCATCTCTAATTGAGAAGGAGATGAAGAATTTTCTCGCTCGGACTAAGAAATTCATGGGAAAGAAGGATGCTTTTGAAGCTGATGAGGAAAAGGCCCTCAGAGAGAAATATACCTCGCATGCAGAAGAGCTTGTAAAGAGTGATATATTGATTACTGCGATAGCAGATATTGAGGGTATTAATGCCGCTGAAGAGGATGTAGAGGCAGAGATAAAGAGGATGGCCGCAAGAAGTCAGCAGGATGAGGCATTAATCAAGCGTTATATTACATCCGTAGAAGGCGGTATTGACAATATAAAGGACAAGATTCGGGAGGACAAGGTAATTGCCTTAATTCTTAGTAAAGTCAAATGGGTTTAATGGAGGGTAAATCTATATGTTAGTTCCAATTGTTGTAGAGCAGACGAGCAGGGGAGAGCGGTCTTATGATATCTATTCAAGACTTCTCAAGGACAGGATCATATTTGTCGGATCAGCCATAGACGATCATGTTTCCAATGTAATTATTGCCCAGCTTTTATTCCTGGAGGCAGATGATCCTGATAAGGATATTCATCTGTATATAAACAGCCCGGGCGGTGTTGTTACAGCCGGTTTGGCAATCTATGATACAATGCAATATATAAAACCTGATGTGTCAACGATATGCATAGGGCAGGCATCAAGCATGGGGGCCCTCCTGCTGGCGGCCGGGGCAAACGGCAAAAAATATGCATTGCCGAATGCACGTATTATGATACATCAGCCTATGGGTGGATTTCAGGGGCAGGCTACAGATATTGAAATCCATGCAAAAGAGATATTGAGGATGAAGGCATCACTTAATGATATACTTTCGTTTCACACAGGTCAGCCTATAGACCGCATAAGACAGGATACGGAAAGGGATTTTTTCATGTCTGGTGAAGAGGCAAAGAGCTATGGTATAATCAATGAGGTCTTAAAAGAGAGAGCACCAAAAGGAGCAAATAAATAAATGAGTCAGTCCAAGACAAAAGAAGGTGAGGCGCGTTGTTCTTTCTGCGGAAAGAGCAGGAATGAGGTAAAAAAGATTATAGCAGGCCCGACAGTATTTATCTGTAATGAGTGTGTTGATCTGTGCAATGATATTATCTCGGAGGAGTGGGAAGAGGATAAGGGACAGAAACCGGTAAAGTTACCCAAGCCATCAGAGATTAAAGACATACTTGATAATTATGTTGTAGGCCAGGACCGGGCAAAGAAAATCCTTTCAGTTGCAGTTCATAATCATTATAAGAGGCTTTTCGCTGATGTGCGTATCATGAGCGATGTCGAGCTTCACAAGGGGAACATCCTTCTTATCGGGCCTTCCGGTACAGGCAAGACACTGCTGGCTCAGACTCTTGCAAGGATACTTGATGTTCCTTTCACAATCGCTGATGCAACTACACTTACAGAGGCCGGGTATGTGGGAGAAGATGTAGAGAACATAATCCTTCGGCTGCTTCAGGCATCGGACTATGATGTCGAAAGGGCAGAAAGGGGTATCGTCTACATAGATGAGATAGACAAGATCAGCAGAAAGAGTGAAAATCCTTCTATCACAAGGGATGTATCAGGCGAAGGCGTTCAGCAGGCATTGCTCAAGATAATTGAGGGTACTGTTGCAAGTGTTCCGCCGCAGGGAGGACGTAAACACCCTCAGCAGGAGTTTGTTCAGGTTGATACTACAAATATTCTATTTATATGCGGCGGCACATTCGTAGGACTTGAGAGCACGATACAGAACAGGCTTGGAAAGTCTGCATTGGGATTTGGCGCTGATGTAAAAAGCAAACTGGAAATGAGGGCAGGAGAAATACTTCCACATGTACAGACAGAGGACTTGCTCAAGATTGGCCTGATCCCGGAGTTCATAGGCCGTCTTCCTATTATAGCAACACTGGAAGATTTAGATCTGAATGCATTAGTCAGAGTCCTGACAGAACCGCGCAATGCGATTATACGGCAGTATCAGAAATTGTTTGCCATAGAAAGGGTAACTTTGCGGTTCACAGACAGCGCAGTGAATGCTATTGCCAAAAAGGCCGTTGCACGAAAGACCGGGGCGCGCGGATTACGGGCAATTCTGGAAGAAGTCATGCTTGAGCTGATGTATGATATACCATCGCAGACAGACATCCAGGAATGCATAGTAAATGAGGATGTCATTACCGGACGCGCGAAACCAATCCTTATATATTCAACTGAGCAGAATATAAAATCTGCATAGACGTTCTTTTCCAATATGCAGTTGGTGATGCCTTGCAGAAGGATATAATTCCATGATTCCTCTTATCCCGGTAAAAAAGATCATGAGCAGGGAGATAGTTGCGGTAGAGGCTCACGAGCCTATAATTGCCGCCACGAAAATCATGCGGGAGTTAAAGACCGGGAGCGTCCTCGTCAGAAAAAATAATGATCTCGTAGGTATAGTTACCGATGTGGATATGACCAGGAAGGTTCTGGCAGGTGATCTTGACCCGTATACAACACCTGCAGAAAGTGTGATGAGTGCGCCATTCTACACCATCAGTTCAGATTCCTCGGTAGCTACAGCAAATGAGATGATGACACAATACAACATCAGGCATTTGGTAGTCATTGAAGATGGTTTGCCTGCAGGAGTCATTTCTGCGCGGGATATTTTAGAGCCGGTGTATGAAGAAGAGGGGGGAAGTATACCCTTCTGGCCTAATCATGCCCTTAAGGAAATAGCAGGGGCGTTTCTTATGATTGGCCTGCTCGCTTTTCTTACACTGTTGTCACCCGCACCAATGTTTCCAAAGGCTGATCCGCTTGCTACCCCGGAACATATTAAACCGGAATGGTTCTTTCTTGCCGCTTACCAGCTCCTGAAGGTTGCGGATATACTGAGGTTCTTAGGCGACTGGGCGCCAAAGGCAATAGGAGTGGTTCTTGAGATAGCCTTTGTGTTCCTTCTTTATGCTATCCCTTTTATAGACAGGAATCCTGAGAGGGCTTACAGGAAAAGGCCTGTGGCAATAGCGCTTGGGATATGCTGCACATTGATATTCATCCTGTTTACTGTATGGGGACATATTTCATAATGGATGCCTGTAAATTTACAGGTATTCTCCGCTTTCTATTTGTCTTCATTTCTCTGTTTATCATATTCAGTGATACAGCATATACAAAAACCTTGAATTTGGATGAGCTGATATCAATCGGAAAAGAGGTATATGAAAGAAAAGGTTGTGCCAATTGTCACAAGATAGATGGCGCTGGTGGAGAACTTGGCCCTGATCTGACAAACGAAGGAAATGTAATCTCTCATGATGTTAAATGGCATCTAAGTCATTTTAATGACCCATCATCGGTTGTACCAGGCTCTATAATGCCTAAGATTGACCTCCTTGAGCCGGAGTCAGGGGCATTGGCAGCATACATGATGAGCCTGAAGAGTACAGATTTACCAAAGGATATCGAGCTTTCAATTAAGACTGCTCATGAAAGGCTTGATGAGGC